>CAMFIW010000038.1 GCA_945952355.1 uncultured Phenylobacterium sp.
CCGCCCGGCGGATAGGTGCCGGCGGCGCTCTTGCAATGCGCGTGCAAATGCTTATGCCCCAACCCGTCGAATTTGTTGCAATGCAATTTGAGGCGCTAGCGAACCCATGAAGGTGCTCGTCCCCGTCAAGCGGGTGATCGACTACAACGTCAAGGCCCGGGTCAAGGCTGACCAATCGGGCGTGGACCTCGCCAATGTGAAGATGTCCATGAACCCCTTCTGCGAGATCGCGGTCGAAGAGGCCGTCCGTCAGAAGGAAAAGGGCGCGGCCACGGAAGTGGTCGCCGTGTCGATCGGCCCGGCCCAGGCGCAGGAGACCCTGCGCACCGCGCTGGCCATGGGCGCCGACCGCGCCCTGCTGATCCAGACCGACGCCGACCTCGAGCCGCTGGCCGTCGCCAAGCTGCTGAAGGCGGTGATCGACGAGGAAGCGCCTGGCGTCGTCATCATGGGCAAGCAGGCCATCGATGGCGACAACAACGCCACCGGCCAGATGCTGGCGGCCCTGCTCGACTGGCCGCAGGCGACCTTCGCTTCGGAAGTCGTGCTGAACGGTTCGGACGCCAAGGTGACCCGCGAAGTCGATGGCGGCCTGCAGACCATCGACGTGGCCCTGCCGGCGATCATCACCGCCGACCTGCGCCTGAATGAGCCGCGCTACGCGTCGCTGCCGAACATCATGAAGGCGAAGAAGAAGCCGCTCGACGTGAAGGACGCCGCCTCGCTGGGCGTCGACGTCGCGCCGCGCCTGAAGGTCGTGAAGGTCACCGAGCCGCCGAAGCGTTCGGGCGGCATCAAGGTCGAGACCGCCGCTGACCTCGTCGCCAACCTCAAGACCGCGGGGGTGCTGTAATGGCCGTTCTCGTCATCGCCGACCACGACAACGCGTCGCTGAAGGACAACACCAACAAGACCGTCACCGCCGCGCTCGCCCTGTCGGGCGACGTCGACGTGCTGGTCGCCGGCCAGGGCTGCAAGGCCGTCGCCGACGCCGCCGCGAAGATCACCGGCGTGCGCAAGGTCCTGCTGGCCGAGAGCGACGCCCTGGGCCAAGGCCTGGCGGAAGCCGTCGCCTCGGTGATCGTGGGCCTGATGGGCAATTACGACGCCGTCCTGACCCCGGCCACCTCGCAGGGCAAGAACTTCAGCCCCCGCGTCGCGGCCAAGCTGGACGTCGCCCAGATCTCGGAAATCGTCGAGGTCGTCGACGGCTCCACCTTCGTGCGCCCGATCTATGCGGGCAACGCGCTTGAGACCGTCCAGTCGTCGGACGCCAAGAAGGTGATCACGGTCCGCCCGACCGCCTTCAAGGCGGCGGCGGAAGGCGGCTCGGCCAGCGTCGAGACCATCGGCGCCGGCGACGGCGCGCCGAAGACCAAGTTCATCGACCAGCAGCTGGTGAAGTCGGCCCGCCCGGAACTGACCGGCGCGAAGATCGTCGTCTCCGGCGGGCGCGCCATGGGCTCGGCCGAAGAGTTCCAGCGGGTGATCGAGCCCCTGGCCGACAAGCTGGGCGCCGCCGTCGGCGCCTCGCGCGCGGCGGTCGACGCCGGCTACGCCCCGAACGACTACCAGGTCGGCCAGACCGGCAAGGTTGTCGCCCCGGAGCTCTACGTGGCCGTCGGCATTTCGGGAGCCATCCAGCACCTCGCCGGCATGAAGGACTCCAAGGTCATCGTGGCGATCAACAAGGACGGCGACGCGCCGATCTTCCAGGTCGCCGACTTCGGCCTGGTTGCGGATTACAAGTCGGCCGTTCCCGAGCTGATGGACGCGCTGTCCGCCGCCGGCAAGTAGTCCGAACGGACGCGATATTGTAGGCGATCAGGTGGGGTGGTCCTCCGGGGCCACCCCATTTTCGTGGACGCTGGCGGCGGCGCGATTTTAGTGACACTCTTTGTGCCAATATAACGGACGGGAGGGTGTGGCATGACGGGTTCCGCGGCGTTCCTGCCGCCGTCGACCAACGACCAGTACCGTGGCTCGCCGCTGTCGCCGGCCTTTCTGGGCCTTGCAGCCTTCCTGACCCTGGTCCCTGGCCTGATCCACAGCTTCCTGCCGGATGGCGGCGCGCAGTCGATCGCGGGGCTGGACCTCGGCGACCGGCGCGACCTGGTCATCGGCGTGTTCCGCTGGGAGGGCGCGACCCAGCTCGCCCTCGGCCTCGGCATGCTCGCGGTCGCCTTGCGCTACCGCCCCCTGACGGCGCTGTTCATCGCGCTGATGATGGTCGAGCGCGGCCTGATGGCGCTGCACGGCTGGATCCTGTCCGCGCCATCGAGCGGCCACCACCCGCCGGAGCATTTCGCAAGCGTCGTCGCCGTGGCCCTGGGCGCCGTCTTCCTGGCCCTGGCGCTGCGCCGACGTCCCTAGGCCTCGAAGCCCGCGCCCGGCTTGGTGCGGATATTGAGCTGGCCCGCGAGGCCGGCCTTCCGATGGTGCTCGATCGCGTGCATCTCGGGCGACAAGGCCATCTGGCGGAAGGCGGCGAGCGATGGATATTCCGCCAGCGCCACCATGTCCCAGAGTTCCTCGACCTCGCCCAGCATCAGGCCGGTGACCCGGCCGCTATAGCGCACCCGCCCGCCCAGCCGCTCGACCAGGACTCGGACTCCCTCGCCGTAGCGGGCATAGGCCTCGGCGCCCGTCAGATGGGCGTCGGAGCCGTCGGGATACTCTGCCTTATCCTTGAATTTCAATAGGTTGACCATCACGAAGGGGCCGTCCTCCGGGGCGCCGAAGAACTCCGCAGCGCGAGCGCCGCTGGGCTGGACCTGATTGACGACATTCATGGCTGGCCCTTCCGGCGGAGGATCATCTGGTCGATCAGGTCGGCGATCTCGGCGGGGCTGTTCTCCTGGAGGAAATGGCCGCCGCTCAGGGTCACGTGCGGCTGTCCCTTGGCGCCGGGCACACGCGCCTGGAAGAGCGCCTCGCCGCCGCGGGTGATCGGGTCCTGGTCGGAAAAGGCGGTCAGGAACGGCTTGTCGAACGCCTCCAGCACCTTCCAGGCGGCATGGTTCTGCGCGACCGAGGCATGCTCCGGCGTCACCGGCACCAGGGCCGGGAACTGGCGCGCGCCTTCCTTGTAGGCCTCATCCGGGTACGGGGCGTCATAGGCGTCGATCTCGCCGGGCGTGAGCTTGCCGAGCGAACCGCCGTTCAGGAGGGCGCCGATGGCGAGCTGCGGCGCGTTCTGGCTGAAGTTCAGCCAGGCCTTGAAACCGTCGGTCATGCCCGAGCCGGTCGGCAGGCCGGTATTGCCCACGATCACGCCGGCGAACCGCTCGGGGAAGGCCGCCACCAGCCGCAGGCCGATCAGCCCACCCCAGTCCTGGCAGAACAGGGTGATGTCCCGCAGGTCGAGGGCCGTCAGCCACTGGCTCATCCAGGCGACGTGCCGCTCATAGGTATAGTCGGCCCGCCGCGCCGGCTTGTCGGAACGGCCGAAGCCGATCAGGTCGGGCGCGACGACCCGGTGACCCTTGGCGGCCAGGGCCGGGATGATCTTGCGGTAGAGATAGGCCCACGACGGCTCGCCGTGCATCAGGAGGACGACGGCGCCGTCGCGTGGACCCTCGTCGACATAGTGCAGGCGCAGGTCCGTCCCGTCGGCGTCGCGCAGCGTCGCGTAGCGTGGTGCGAAGGCCCAGTCCGACAGGTTCTCGAACCGATCTTCCGGTGTGCGCAGGACGTCCATCGATCCTCCCTGGAACGGCGTCTTACATATTGGCACTTGAGGTGTCATTTTATGGCGCGGAGGTCAATCGCCCGAGAGGCGCTCCGCTTGACGCCATGGGCGTCCGCCTTCCATCCTCACCCCAAGATTGCAATCGACGCGCCGCCCACGCTGCGATGCAGCAAAGGGCTTGTCGGCGCCGCACAAGGCCATGTTAGATAGTCGTCACATGCGGCGATCCGAGGCCGCTCTCTCGAGGCAATTTCGTCATGGTGGACATTCGATCGGTCGGCGTCATCGGCGCGGGCCAGATGGGTTCGGGCATCGCCCATGTGGTGGCGCTCGGCGGGTATGACGTATTGCTGCACGATGTCTCGGAGGACCGCATCGATGCGGGCCTCCAGCTGATCCAGAAGAACCTCAGCCGCCAAGTGGTGCGCGGGATCATCGACCAGGCGGCCATGGACGCCGCCGTCGCCCGCATCAAGCCGGCCGCCGAACTGCAGATGATCGGCGCCACGGGCTTGGCCATCGAGGCGGCCACCGAGAACGAAGAGGTCAAGAAGTCGATCTTCAAGGCCCTTACGCCGCATCTCGGACCGGACACGATCCTGGCCTCGAACACGTCCTCGATCTCGATCACGCGCCTGGCCTCGGTCTCCGATCGTCCGGAGCGGTTCATCGGCCTGCACTTCATGAACCCCGTGCCCCTGATGAAGCTGGTGGAGATCATCCGCGGCATCGCGACCGGGCCGGACACCTACGAGACGGCGGTCAACTTCGCCAAGTCGCTGGGCAAGACCACCGCCAACGCCGAGGACTTCCCGGCCTTCATCGTCAACCGCGTCCTGGTGCCGATGATCAATGAGGCGATCTACACCCTGTATGAGGGCGTCGGCACGGTCGAGGCGATCGACACGGCGATGAAGCTGGGCGCTAACCATCCGATGGGCCCGCTGGAGCTGGGCGACTTCATCGGCCTCGACACCGTGCTGTCGATCATGAATGTCCTCTATGAGGGCCTGGCGGACTCCAAGTACCGCCCCTGTCCGCTGCTGACCAAGTACGTCGAGGCCGGCTGGCTCGGGCGGAAGTCGGGCCGCGGCTTCTACGATTATCGCGGCGAGAAGCCGGTTCCGACGCGCTAGGCGCGTCGCTCCCCCGTATCATCCCGGTTTCGCTGAATGCGAAGACCGGGACCTATGGACACCTATCCCTCCTGAAGACCCCGCGCATATGGATGGGTCCCGGTCTTCCGCTGCGCGGAAACCGGGATGACATCTGTCGGGCGTGACCGGGTCGAGGCTAGGCCCCCACCGCCGCCCGGCGCAGCTCCGCGGGCGAGCGTCTCGCCTCCCTGCGGATGAGGCGGCGCAACGTCGAGGGCTCGGCGTAGCCGACGCGGCGGGCGACCTCGTCGACCGGGAGGCGGGTGGTTTCCAGCAGGTGCTCGGCGGCCTCCAGGCGGATGCGCTGGGCGAAGCGGACGGGCGACAGGCCGCAGACCGAGGCGAGGCGCCGTGCGAAGGTGCGCGCCGACAGGCCGGCGGCGGCGGCCAATTCGTCCATGCTGAAATCGCGGTCGATGTGGGCGCGCGCCCAGGCCTCGGCGCGCGCGACCTGCGGGTCCTGGGCGGTGAGGAAGGCCAGCGCCATGTAGGGCGTCTGGGAACGGCGCTGGTCGAGCACGAGGTAGCGGGCGCAGGCCTCCGACAGGCCGGGGCTGGCGAACTTGGCGACCACGGCCAGCATCAGGTCCATCTGGGCCATGGCGGCGCCGGCGGTGGCGACCGGCCAGTCGGGGACGAGGATCCGGTTCGGGTCGAGGGCGACGCGCGGATAGCGGCGACGGAACAGGGGCGCGAGCCACCAGGTCGTGGTGGCCGACCGGCCATCGAGCAGGCCCGCCTCGGCCAGGATGAAGGTGCTGGCGCAAGCGGCCGCGACGCTGGCGCCGGCCTCGAAGGCCTGGGTGGCGAGATCGCCCGCGCGGCGCACGGCCGGCGTGGCCAGGCGGGCCAGCAGGTCCTCCTCGGTGGCCGTGCCGAGACCGGGCAGGATCAGCAACTCGCCGCGCGCCAGGCGTGGCGGCGCCGCGTGGCCGGTCTTGACGACCCGCACCTCGAACGGCGCGGCGCGGCCGCCGAGGGTCCCGACCCGGTTGGCCGTGTCGAGGGTGTCCAGGGTGATGGCGAGGCTGGACGCCATGCCGCCCGGCAGCGAGAGGACGGTCACCCGCGGCATTGGCGAATTCTCCCCGAAAGGTGTCGAACACGACTCTAGCGGCCTGGCGTGGGCCCGGCAATCTGGATGGACCTTCCCTTCGACGGAGACCTCCCATGCCCAACATCAGCATTCGAGCGCCACAGGGTGTGTTCGACACCGCGACCCGCGCCGCTCTGGCGCGCGCCGTCACCGCGGTGGCCAAGACCGTCGAGCAGGGCGGCGACGATCCCGCCCAGGCCGCCCTGACCTGGATTTGGTTCGAAGAGGCAGGGCCTGGCGGCGTCTATGCCGGAGGCGTCGATCCGCTGGCGCGGGTGATCCCGGTCTTCCTGGTTTTCCACTATCCGCAGGGCGTGCTGGACGACGGGGCGCGCGCCGACGCCGCGCGCCTGCTGCAGGAGGCCGTCGAGGAGGCGCTGGAGGATCCGCGGCCAGTGCGCACCTCGGTGATCCTGGCCGAGGTTCCGGACGGAACCTGGGGCGGAAGCGGGGTGATCTGGAGGCTGCCCGATCTCGCGCGGGCCGCCGGCTACAAGCATCTGCAGCACCTGGTCGAGAGCGAAGGGGCCGCGGCATGAGCGGGGCGATGCAGGACGACAAGCTGTCCGACTTCGACCCCCGCCAGATCACCCTGGAGGGCGCGACCAAGACCGTGCATGTGGCGGGCGAGGGTCCGGCGGTCATCGTGATGACCGAGATGCCGGGGATCAGCCCGCACGTGGCGCGCTTCGCCCGCTGGGTGCGCGACGCCGGCTTCAGCGTCTACATGCCTTCGCTGTTCGGCCGCGACGGCGCCGTGCCCCAGGCCGACGAGGGCGCCCAGGTGTTCCGCCGCGCCTGCGTCAGCGCCGAGTTCCGGGCCTTCGGGTCCGGGGCGTCGAGCCCGGTGACCATATGGCTGCGGGCGCTGGCCCGGCTGGCGCACGCGGAGCGCGGCGGGCCCGGCGTGGGCGTGATCGGCATGTGCTTCACCGGCAATTTCGCGCTGTCCATGACGCTGGAGCCGGCGGTGCTGGCGCCGGTGCTGTCGCAGCCTTCGCTGCCGATGGACGAGCCGGCTGGGCTGGACATCTCGCCGGAGGATCTTGCCGCCGTTCGCGCCCGGCTCGACCGGGAGGACCTGACCGTGATGGGCTACCGGTTCGCGGGCGACCTGATCTGCCGGGCTGAGCGGTTCGCGGCCTTGAGCCAGGCGCTCGGCGACCGGTTCGTGGGCCGGACCCTGCCCGACAGCGCGGCCCATCCCGAGCCGCCGCCGTTCTTCGAGAAGCACGTACCCTATCCGCACAGCGTGGTGACCGCGCACCTGATCGATGAGGCCGGCCAGCCGACCCTCGCCGCGCGGGACGAGATCCTCGGCTTCTTCAAGACGCGGCTGGGGGCCTAGCCGTGCCCCATGTGCTGATCGTCCACGAGGTCGAGGACTACAAGGCGTGGAAGGCGGCCTTCGACGCCGCCGCCGACCTCCGGCGGGCCGCGGGCGAGGTGACGTTCCAGGTGCTGTGCTCGGACCTCGACTGGAACCGCGTGGTGCATTTCTCGCGCTGGCGCGACCTCGCGGCGGCGCGGCGATTCTTCGAGTCGCCGGAGGTCGCGGAGATCCGGCGGCGGGCCGGAGTGAGAGCGCCTGAGTTCCTCTATCTGGAGGAGCTGGATCGCGGGGTGCTGTAGGACGCTGTCCTCTCCCCTTGAGGGGGAGAGGGTAGGGTGAGGGGGATATCCCGAGCGTTTCAGCCGACGCCTTTCGGCGTCCTTCGCCGCTGCGCGACCCTGCCCGCGCTACGCGCGGGCGTTCCTCACGGCGATCGACAAATCGTTGTCGATCGCATGCGGCTCGCAAGCACGAGCCGCCGTTCGTCACCCCCTCACCCCACCCTCTCCCCGCAAGGGCGGGGCGAGGGCAAGAATCCTAAGGCTGCGCGTGGGTCTTCTGCTTGGCGCGGAGCCTGGCGAGCTCGGCCTGGTGGGCGGCCTTGGACTTCGGGGTGACGGCCGCCGCGGCCGGGTGGTCGCGGCGCCACTTGGCGAAGGCGGCGTCCTCGTCGGCGCCGGCCTTGGCGATGGCGGCCTTGTCGCCGCTCTTGAGCGCCTCCCGCCGCTCGGCCTGTTCGGCGAAGGGGGAGGTGTCGTCGGTCCGCTTGCGCGCGGCCTCGCGGGCCGAGGCTTCGCTCGCCGCCTTGCTGGCCGGGGTGACGGCGGCGGCGGCCGGGTGGTCGCGACGCCACCTGGCGAAGGCGGCGTCTTCGTCGGCGGTGGCCTTGGCGATGGCGGCCTTGTCGCCGCTCTTGATCGCGGCGGCGCGCCGGACCTGGGCCTCGTGGGGCGTGAGCGTTTCGCCGGCGGCCGCGGCTTCTGCGGGGCCGGGCCTCGGCCCGGCGGGCTGGGCGAGGGCGGTGGCCGGCGGGGCGGCGGACAGGACGAGCAGGGCGGCGAGATGGGACTTCATGGTGGAGACTCCAGCACACTTGGACTCTGACCCGCCGCAACCGCCAGGCGGCGACCGATGTTCCACACATCTGCGTTGGCGCCGGAACCGGCCGCGCCGCGCCGGGTTTGAGACCGGCTCCCGCGATTCCATCGCCGGGGCGTGGAGGCGTGCGTATGCGTTCTGTCGAGTTCCTGGTCTCCCCGATCACGGGCGGCTGGATGGTGAAGGGCGGCCCCGACCTGGAGCCGCTGGTGTTTCGTTCCGGCGGCCGGGCCGAGGCCAAGGCGGTGGCGATGGCCCAGGCGATGACCGCCGCCGGGGTCGACACCCAGGTGGTGATCCTGGATCGTTCCGGTCAGATGGTCGGGACCAAGCGGTTCTGGGCGCGGGAGGACGGCGGCCTCGCCGGGCCGGGCGCTCCGGAACCGGGCCTGGCCGTCGCCTGACGCGGCGCGATCCCCGCTAGACGGACGTTACGGCGCCCTCCGACCATCGACGCCTTCGACAGCGTCAGTCAGCGAGCGCGGCCATGTACGACACCATCATCCGGGGCGGGACGATCTATGACGGCAGCGGGGGCGAGCCCGTGGTCGGGGACGTGGCGATCCGCGACGGGGTGATCGTCGCCGTGGGCGGCGCGATCCGCGAGCCGGCGAAGCAGGAGATCGACGCGAAGGGCGCGATCGTCACCCCGGCCTGGGTCGACATCCACACCCACTATGACGGCCAGGTGACCTGGGACGAGGATATGAACCCCTCGGCCAGCCACGGGGTCGGCACCATCGTGATGGGCAATTGCGGCGTCGGCTTCGCCCCGGTGCCGCCGGGTGGCCAGAAGGCCCTGATCGAGCTGATGGAGGGGGTGGAGGACATTCCCGGCACGGCGCTCTACGAGGGCATGCCCTGGGGCGCCTGGGAGACCTATCCGCAGTATCTCGACTACCTGGCCAGCCGCAAATACGCGCTGAACGTGGCCTCGATGATCGCCCACGGGGCGGTGCGCAACTATGTCATGGGCGAGGGGCGCGGCAACGCCGACGCCACCGAGGCCGAGGTGGGCGAGATCGCCGGCATCGTCGAGGAGGCGCTGCGGGCCGGGGCGGTCGGGTTCTCGACCTCGCGGATCATGGGCCACAAGTCGATCCACGGCGATCAGGTGCCCGGCACCTTCGCGCCGGAAGCCGAGCTGATGGCGGTGGCGGGCGCCTTCCGCAAGGTGGGGGCCGGCGTGCTGCAGCTGATCCCGGCCGGGACCCTGGGCACGGAGGGCGAGCACACGCCGCTGGAGGCCGAGGTCGACATGATCTGCCGGCTGAGCGCCGAGGCGGAGCGTCCGGCGACCTTCACCCTGTTCGAGACCTTCGCCGACCGAACCCAGGCGCACCGCGTCCTGGACCAGGTGAAGGGACACAATCGCGCGGGCTCGCGGGTGTTCCCGCAGGTGGGCAGCCGGCCGACCGGCTTCGTGTTCAGCCTGGGCTCCTATCACCCGTTCATGGCCAAGCCGTCCTATCTGGCCCTGGCGCACCTGCCGGCGGCGGAGCGGGCCAAGGCGCTGCGCGATCCGGCGGTGAAGGCGAGAATCCTGGCCGAGGAGAACGTGCCGCCGGCCCTGCCGGGGACCATGGAGGCCCTGATCCCCAATGTGCCGTTCCCGATGGAGCAGACCTTCCCGCTGAGCGAGGAGGAGAGCTACGAGCCGTTGCTGGAGGAGAGCTTCCAGGCGCTGGCGCAGGCCCAGGGAATCGCCGACGGGCGTTCGGCGCTCTACGACCACCTTGTGGGCGGGGACGGCAGCGACTTCGCGGTCGCCTTCTTCACCGGCTATTCGGCCTACACCCTGGACGGGCTGCGCGAGCTGCAGCTCGACGAGGCGACGGTGGTGGGGCTGTCGGACGGCGGGGCGCATGTGGGCGCGATCTTCGACGCGGTGAACCCGACCTATCAGCTGACCTACTGGGCGCGGGATCGCCAGCGCGGGCCGACCCTGCCGCTGTCCCACGTGATCAACCGCCAGACGCGGCGCAACGCCGAGCTGTTCGGCCTGACCGACCGCGGGCTGATCGCGCCGGGGCTGCGGGCCGACCTCAACGTCATCGACTTCGACGGGCTGAAGCTCGGGGCCATGCAGTTCCACCACGACCTGCCGGCCGGCGGGGCGCGGCTGCTGCAGACCGCCAAGGGCTATCTGGCGACCCTGATCGGCGGCGAGGTGACCCGGCGGTTCGACCAGGACACCGGGGCGCGTCCGGGCCGCCTGACCCGCGGCCAGGGCGCCCGGATGGCGATGGCGGCGGAATAGGCGCACCGGCGGCGGGCCCGGCTCACCGCCTGACGGCCTCGATCAGGAAGCGGGTGTAGGTGAAGGCCAGCGGCTGGCCGGCCTCGACGCGCGCGTGCAGCGCTTCCAGCGCGGCGCGGTGGCGATCGAGGTCGAAGCCCTGGACGACCCAGGGCACGGCCTTCAGAAAATAGACGATCGCGCCGACGTCGGCGAAGGCGACCGAGCCTCGCCAGGCCTCGCCGCGGCGGATCTCGCAGCCGAGGTCGGCGAACTGGCGCGCGATCTGGTCGAGCGTGTTGTGTGGGGCCACGAGGGGCGCGTCGAAGTGGGCGCAGAGGTCGGCCAAGTTATCGCCGGCCACCTGCTGGGACAGGAAGACGCCGCCGGGCTTGAGGATCCGGTGCATCTCCGCCGGCCGGAAGCCGCCGTGGCGGTTCAGCACGAGGTCGAAGCTCTGGTCGGGGAAGGGCATGCCCGAGCGGGTGTTGGCCTGATGCACCGCGACGCCCAGGGGCGCGAGGCGGCGGCGGGCGACCGGCACGTTCGGCGGATAGCCCTCGACCGCGGTGACCCGGCCGGTGAAGGGCGCGAAGCTCGCCAGCACCTCGCCGCCGCCGGTGGCGATGTCGAGCGCCTCGGCGGCGCGGCCGAGCGCGGCGCGGGCGAGAGCCGGATAGTCCCAGGCCGGCTCGGCCTCGGTCATACGGTCCTTGAGATAGGCGAAGTCCCACCCCTCGAACGGCGCGGCGGCGTCGCGGACCCATTGGTCGAAGGCGGCGGTCATGGAAGTCCCTCGGCGAAGGGCGCGATCCTCCGTCAGGGCGGGATGCGCGCCAAGCCTGTTGACTCGCTTTCATGTGTCAGGTATTTCTCTGTCTCTTATACACATCTCCG
>CAMFIW010000039.1 GCA_945952355.1 uncultured Phenylobacterium sp.
GGGCGGCTGGTCGACGATCGCCGAGGCCGGGTCGAGGCCCTGGGCCGGGGCCTCGCCCGCGTGCCCGACCTCGTCGAACTCGCCGAGCAGAGGTTCAACCATGCCAAGAGCCGCCTGGGCGCAGCGCTGGAACGCAACGTCGCCGCCCATCGCACCGAACTGGTCCGTGTCGCCGCCCGCCTGACGCCGGCGCTGTTGCAGCGGCCCCAGGCCGTGCAGGCCGAGCGCCTCGAACGTCTCGCGGTTAGGCTTGCCCCGGCGATGGGGCGAACGCTGGAGCGCACGGAGGAGAGGCTCGCCAGCCTCGCCAAGCTCTACGCCTCGGTCGATCCCAGCGCGCCCCTGAAGCGCGGCTTCGCCCGTGTGCACCGGGCGGACGGCCATCTCGTGCGCGAGGGCATGAGCCTGACGTCCGGCGAGGCGGTGCGCCTGGTCTTCGCCGACACCACCCGCGAGGCGGTGATCGACGGTCAGAGCGGCGGGCCAGACGCCCCCATGCCCGCGGAGCCGCCAAGAACGCCTCTCATGCCCCGGGCGCGCCGCGCGGCCCCGCCGCGACCTTCCGAGCAGGGCGATTTGTTCTAGAGCCGCCGGCTGCGCTAAGATGAACAGATGAACGCCCACGATCGCGACTTCGCCAACGCCGCTTCCGACCTGGCCTCCGTCCACTATGGGGACGGCGAGTTCGTCGTGCTCAAGCCCGGCCGCTTCGTGATCTGCGCGGTCTCTGGCGTGAAGATTCCCCTGGAAGCCTTGCGCTACTGGAGCGCGCCTCTGCAAGAGGCCTATGCCGGCCCGGCGGAGGCGTTGAAACGTTGGAAAGAGCTGAACCCCTAGGTCGTCCCCATCCAGCGGATCCCCGCTATCGCGGTGACGAGCGGATAGGTATTGGCCGGCGACCGATCACGCCGCGCGCTTCTTCTTGTAGACCTCGTTCGGCCAACGCTTGTGCACCCAGAACCATTCGGTGGGCCGGGCGCGGACGCAGTCCTCGATGAAGGCGTTGACCTTGCGCACCCCCGCCTCCAGGTCGTGGTGGCGGTCGCCGGTGCTGGCCAGCCAGATCGGCTCGTGGACGATCACCTTGAAACGGGCCTTCTTCGTGCGCTGCACCGACATGGGTTGCAGCGGGATGCCGAATCTCAGCGCGAAGCTCGACGGCCCGGGCGCGGTGTAACAGGTGACTCCGAACAGTGGCGCGGCCACGCCGCCGTTGAACTTCTGGTCGTTCATCAGGGCCGCGGACTCGCCGCGGGCCAGGGCGCGGATCAGCTCGCGCGCGCTCTCGCCGCCCTTCGGCGCGAAGAGCCGCACGCCATACCGAAACCGGCTCCTACGGAAGGCCTCGTCCACATAGGGGTTGTTCATCGCCCGATAGGTGATCTGGCAGGTGATGCCCGCGCGGATGATCTCGGCGGGCATCACCTCCATCGACGAGAAGTGTCCGGAAATGAAGACCACGGACTCGTTGTTGCGTGCGATCTCGGCGAGGCGCTCACCACCGACCACTTGGATCCGGCCGGGATCGTTAACGATCTTGTCGAGGATCGGGAATTCCAGGGCGACTCTGCCGGCCTCCTCCCAGCTCGCGACCTTCAGTCGGGCGATCTCCGCCTCGTCGGCCTGGGGAAAGGCGATCCGCAGATTGGTCTCGACGATGCGGTCCGTCGCCGTAAGCGGCCCCAGGCCTCTGAAAAGCCACGCGCCGAAGTCTGAGACCACATCGATGGGGAACAGGCGCGCGAGCCCGGTGATCGCATTGTAGGCGAAGGCTTCCAGTCGCCAGAGGAGGTCCTGGCCCAGGGAAGGTCTCGCGTCCGTCATACGCCTGTCCTACCCGCCCGGCCTTATGTTGCGCAACGCGAACGAGGCTCGCTTGGCGCGCGACTTGCCGAATTCCAGTCGACCCGTCCCGCAATGGGACGGTTGGCGGAAAACGACAGAGAGGCCGACATGGACTCGGTGGGTAACAAGATCGACATTCATCTGGGCAAGCGCCTTCGCCGGCGCCGCCGTCTTCTGGGCCTGACCCAGCAGCAACTGGCCGGCGCCTGCGGCGTGCGGTTCCAGCAGATCCAGAAGTACGAGTGCGGCGCGAACCGCATCTCGGCCGCCCGCCTTTGGCAGCTCTCCGAAGCCCTGGAAGTGCCGGTCGGCTACTTCTACGACGGCCTGTCCGAAGTTGCGCCTCAAGAACCGGCCAGCGAGACCGAGGGCAGTGGCGAGATGTTCGCCCGCAAGGAAACGCTGGATCTGATCCGCGCCTACTACCAGCTCGGTGAGCGTCCGCGCCGCCGCCTGCTGGACCTCGCCAAGTCGCTGAACGGCGAACACGAGGCCCTCTGATCGTCCATGCGGTCCCCCGCCTCCCGCGGGGGATTTCAAGGGCGGGCAGGTAGGGGTAAAGCGGGCGCATGCTCGCTCCCGACCGCCTCGCCGCCCTGGACGATTTCCTCGTCGAGCTGAACCATGCCTCCGCCGCCGCGATCGCGCCCCTCTTCCGGGCCGATCACGGCCTGGAGGACAAGGGTCGGCCCGGTTGGTTCGATCCGGTCACCGCCGCCGACAGGGGCGCGGAGGCCGCGATCCGCGAGCTGATCGCCGAACGCTTCCCGGAGCACGGCGTGATCGGCGAGGAGTATGGCGAGGATCGCCCGGACGCCGAGTTCGTCTGGGTGCTCGATCCGGTCGATGGCACCCGCGCCTTTATCGCGGGCTTGCCGCTGTGGACCACGCTCATAGGCCTGCGCCATGACGGCCGCCCGGTCCTCGGCTCGATCGGCCAGCCGTTCCTCGGCGAGCTGTTCATCGGCCATGGCGGGGGCTCGCGGCTGATCTCCCGCGACGGGAGCCGGCCACTCAAGGTGCGGCCCTGCCCGCGCCTGACCGACGCCATCATCGCGACCACCGATCCCGAAGGCTGTTTCGACGGCGCCGAGATGGGCGCATGGACACAGGTCCGCGCCGCCGCGCGCCTGGCCCGCCTGGGCTGCGACGCCTATGCCTACGCCATGGTCGCCGCGGGCACGATGGACATGGTCATCGAAGCCGGCCTCAAGTCCTGGGACATCGAAAGCGCCATCCCGCTGCTCGAAGGCGCGGGCGGCGTCGTCACCAACTGGCGCGGCGACCCCGTGGGCCAGCACGGCGGGCAGGTCGCCATCGCCGGCGACCGCGCCTGTCTCGACGAGGCCCTGGTCGCCCTGCGACGTTCCGCGAAATAGCTCGCGAGGTCAGGCCTTCTTCGGCGCGGGCTTCTTCGCTGGCGCTGACGCCGCCTTCGGCTTCGTCGCCGCCTTGGCGGGGGCCGCCTTAGCAGCCGCGGGCTTAACGGCCGAAGCCTTCTTGGCCGGCGCGGCCTTCGGTTCGGCGGGCGCCTTCGCCGGCGTCGCGAGCTTGGCCGAGGCTGGCTTCGCGGCGGACTTGGCCTTCTGGGCCGGAGCGGCCGCCGTCTTCGGCGCAGGGGCCTTCGGCTTCGGCGCGGCCTTGGGCTTAGCTGCCACCGTCGGCGCGGTAGCGGGCGCCGGCGCGGGCCGGGGCGCGACGCGGTCGGCCAGGGCGTCGAACTCGGCCCAGAAGACCGCGCGCTTGTCGTCGGTCTCCATCAGGATCTCGTGCTCGGCGCCGGGCACATTGACGAACTTGCCGTCGGGCAGGTTCGCGGCGGCCGCGCGCTGGGCGTCGGCGCGGACGAGCTGGTCCTTCTCGGCCGAGGCGATCACCACCGGAATCGTGACGCCACGCAGGTTTTCCGCCTTGGCCAGGTAGGCGGTCGACTTCAGGGCGAAGTCGAGCCAACCCCAGGTGGGGCCCCCGAGGGCCAGGTCGCGGTTGGCGTCGATCAGCGCCCGGCCGCGCGCGAAGCGCTGGGCGTCCTTGGTCAGGACATTGCCCTCGAAGGGCTCATGATAGGGATCGGCCGGGGGCCGTGCATAGCCGCCGGCCTTGCCCAGCAGCAGGTTGAAGCCCACCAGCAGCGAGGCCATCGGTGGGACGTTCACCCCAAGCATCGGCGCGCACAGCATGGCGCCGGCGAAGCGCGCGGCCTCGCCCTTGGCCAGGGCCAGCAGGGTCAGGCAGCCGCCCATCGAATGGCCCACCGCGATCCACGGTTTGGGCAGGCGGTCCTCGAAAGCGGCGAGCAAGGCGTGGTAGTCCTGAAGATAGGGCGCATTGCCGTTGGCATGGCCTTTCAACCGGTCGGGAAGGTCGCGATGCGAAAGGCCTTGGCCGCGCCATTCCTGGACCAGAACGGCGAAGCCGCGCTCCAGCAGTTCGCTCACCACCTCGAAATACTTCTCGATCGCCTCGGTCCGACCGGTGGACAGCACCACCGAGCCGCGGGCCCGGCCCGTGGGCGTGAACAGGGCCGCGCGGAGCATCGCCCCGCCGGCGCCCGCGAACCACTCCGCCCCGCCGCCCGGCGGGATCGGCAGTTCCGGGATCGAGGTGAGTGGCGCGGCCTCGGCCATTTGAGGGTCCTTCTAGGCGGCGATGCGGGCGAACAGAGCCTGCATCTGCGGCTGCAGCGAAAGGGCGAGGTTCATGTCCGACAGCTGCAGCCGGCCGCGGATCATCGCGGTCATCGGATTGAGCTGGCCCTTGCCGAGGGCTTCCAGATCGGTGCGACTGACGCGCACGGTCAAGTCGGCCGGCTTGTCGTCGTTCGACACCTCGCCGCCGTCGACATGGATGAAGCCCTCGCCCTTGAGGTCGAGCTTGAACGAGCGGCCGAGGCCGGAATCCGCCCCGACGCCTGCCCGCACCCGCTCCGTCAGCTCCTCGAGGGTCATGTCGTCTCCATCCGATCGGGACAGTGACTGTAAACGGCGCCGCTCGACGGCGCCAGCTTGCGCGGCGGGGCGTTCGCGCGCATTGTTGCGAACAACTCGCAACTGGATGGTCCGCCATGCTCGCCCTGACCGATCTCGACCAGCTCTACAAGCCGGCCCATCCGCTGGTGAAGGACAAGTCGCTGCCGCGGATCGACAAGCATGGCGCGGCCTTCATCGCGCTGTCGCCGTTCTGCATGATCGCCTCGGCGGGGCCGGACGGGTCGATCGACGTCTCGCCGCGCGGCGGAGAGGCGGGGTTCGCGCACATCGCCGAGGAGGGCGCGGCGCTGCTGCTGCCGGACCGGCCGGGCAACAACCGGCTGGACACCCTGCGCAACCTGTTGGGCGGATCCGGCCAGGCCGGGCTGATGTTCATGATCCCCGGCTTCGACGACGTCTACCGGGTGAACGGCAAGGCCAGCGCCAGCGCCGAGCCGGAGCTGCTGGAAAGGTTCGTCGAGTTCGGCAAGACGCCGCGCCTGGTCCTGCGGATCGACGTGCAGGAGGCGTTCTTCCATTGCCCGAAAGCGATCATGCGCGCCCGGCTCTGGGAGGCCGACGCCCAGGTCGACCGGTCGCTGCTGCCCAGCGGCGCCGAGATGGTCATGGACCAGCTCAACCTGGGCAAGCCGCAGGTCAGCAACGAGCAGATCATCGAGGGCTATAAGACCCAGCTCTAGCCGGGCTTCACGAACCTCAGGGTCATCCGGTCGCTCTCGCCGATGGCGTCGTACTTGGCGTGGTCGAAGTTGGGATCGTCCGCCTCGCCGCGGGCCGAGGAGCGGCGCACCGGCGGCAGGGTCCAGACCCCGAACGGATGGTCCTTGGTGTCCTTCGGATTGGCGTTGACCTCGCTGGCCTTGTCGAAGACGAAGCCGGCCTCCTTGGCCATGGCGATCACATAGGCCTGCTGGACATAGCCGCTGGCCGCCAGCACGTCCTGCACCCCGCCGGCGTCGGCGCGGTGTTCCTCGATCCCCAGGGCGCCGCCGGGCTTCAGCGCCGCGAAGGCGTCGTGGAACGCCTTCTCCGCCAGGCCCGCCGCCATCCAGTTGTGGAGGTTGCGCAGGAACAGGACGAGGTCCGCCGAGCCGGCCGGCGCCACCGGCCCGGAGGTCGGTCCGAAGGCGGTGATCTCGACGTCGCCATAGAGCCGGGGCTTGGCGCGCAGCTTCTTGCGGAAGGCCTCGACGATGGCGCCGCTGGCCGGATCGGCCGGGTCCGGCTGCAGGTCGGCGGCGTAGAGCTTGCCGCCCGTCGCGGCGAGATAGGGGGCAATGATGTCGGTGTACCAGCCGGCCCCCGGCCAGAACTCGACCACCGTCTGGCCCGGCGCCAGCCCCCAGAACTCCAGGCTCTCGGCGGGATGGCGCCAGGGGTCGCGGGCCCTGTCGGAGGCCGCCCGCCACTCGCCCGCCACCGCCTGGGCGATGGTCAGGTTCGCCCCACCCGAAGGCGCCTTGTCTCCGGCCTTGCCGCAGGCCGCCAGGGCGCCGCAGCCCAGCAGCACGCCGCGCCGGGACCAGCCGATATTGTAGGCGATCAGGGGGGTTTTCGCCGCCATCATACGGTATCCAGATACCCCATCGCCCGCAGCCTCTCCTACTTCCCCGGCTTCACGAACCGCAGCGTCATGCGGTCGCTCTCGCCGATGGCGTCATACCTGGCATGGTCGAAGGCCGGATCCGGCACGTCCTCGTCCTTGCTGCTCTGCCGCGTCGGCGGCAGGGTCCAGACGCCATAGACATAGTCCTTGGTGTCCTTCGGATTGGCGTTCACCTCGCTCTGCCCCGCCAGCTTGAACCCCGCCTTCTCGGCCGCCGCCACCACGGTCGAGACCGCCACATAGCCGTCGCGCGCATCGCCCTTCTGCGGCCGCGGATCGGCCCGGTGCTCCTCCACCGCCAGCACCCCGCCGGGCCTCAGCACCGCGTAGAAATCGGCCATCGCCTTGTCGACCATCGGCGGCGCCCACAGCCAGTTGTGGATGTTGCGCGCGGTCAGCACCAGGTCGGCCGACCCTGCCGGCCCCAGCGGCCCGGACTTCGAGCCCCAGTTGGCCAACCCCACCTGCCCCCACTTGCCGGCGTCGGCATACTTGGCCGCGAAGTCGGCGCGGGCCTTCTTCGCCCCCTCCGACACCTTGGGGTTCGAAAGGTCCGCCACCCCGGCCACGTAATGGCCGCCGGTCGCCTTGGCGTAGGGCGCCAGGATCTCGGTCCAGTAGCCGGTGCCCGGCGAGACCTCGATCACGGTCTGCTTCGGCTTCAAGCCCCAGAACACCAGGCTCTCATAGGGATGCCGCGCCCCGTCGCGGGCCGCATTGGCCGCGCCGCGGTTCGGGCTGGCGATCGCCGCCTTCAGGGCCGCATCCCCACCGGGCTTGGGCGCCGCCGCGGCGGGCTGGACGAGGCCCGCGGCCAGGCCGGCGAGGGCGCAGAGCGCGGTCAGGCGGAACGGGGTCATGGGCGGTCCTGTCTCGGAAGGGCTGGCGATGTCGGGCGAAACCCTAGCGGCGCCGGGCCGCCGGGCAAGCGCCGGGAGATGAACGATCCGTCATCCGCGCCCCCTCTTGAAACCCTGAAACGGGGGGCCATCTAGGTCTCGAAGGCGCTGGAAACCCGGGCCTTCCGGAACCTGCGAGGCTTCGGCTCGCGACCGTTCCGCCCGACAAAACGCAACCTTGCTTAAGCCAAGAAGGTCCACATGCGAACCATCGACTTCTCCCCCCTCTACCGCTCCGTCGTCGGCTTCGATCGCCTGGCGCAGCTCCTTGAGACCGCGTCGGTCGACGCCGCCTCGGGCTACCCGCCCTACAACATCGAACGCACCGACGAGAACGCCTACCGCGTCGAGATCGCGGTCGCCGGCTTCCGCGCCGACGAGCTGAACATCGAGGTCAAGGAAAACCTGCTGACCGTCCAGGGCCGCAAGACCGCCAATGACGAGACCGCCGCCCAGCGCCGCTTCCTGCACCGCGGCCTCGCCGAGCGCGACTTCGAGCGCCGGTTCCAGCTCGCGGACTACGTCATCGTCACTGAGGCGAAGCTGGCCGACGGCCTGCTCTCGATCTCCCTGAAGCGCGAACTCCCCGAGGCCCTCAAGCCCCGCCGGATCGAGATCGCCACCACCTCCGCCGGTCAGTCCCCCCTGATCGAAGGCGAGAAGGCCGCCTAACCTCCCCCTCCGAGGCGGCCTCATAAGCCCGGGCGACGCGCGCCCCTACGCGTCGCCCGGCCATGACCCAGCAGGCCGGCGCTGACGCGCCGGCCTGTTTTTGCTTTTTGCGAATGGGGTTGCACGACATGAGAAAGCTGAAACCATAGCTGAGGCGAACCTTCGCCACGGCGGCAACGCAGAGCTTGAGGCAATCGCGCTACGAGCTCGTTAGCCTGCCGAGTCAATGAACGGCAGGGGCAAGGCGATAGTGAGGGTGCTGAATAATAGGGTGCGAGGCCCTAAGTTGGCTTCGTCATGATTGCTCCAGACGTCCTCGAAAAAACCGTCGCCGAATTGGCGAGCCGGCCAAAGCACGAGAAGGTCCGTACTCTCGTCCATAGGCTGTTGACTGACGGCTTAGGCGCCGACTCGACGCAGATCGACTTCGAGCGCCAAGTGCCCGAGGTGAGGGGCCGCATTGACGCGCTCTTGGGCCGCACGATCATCGAGATCAAGTCCGACCTCCGGCGCGAGCTACCCGACGCTAGACGCCAGCTATCTCGCTACCTGCCCCAGCGCGAAGAGGAAACTGGCCAGCGATATGTGGGCCTCACCACTGACGGTGCCGAATTCATCGCCTACGAGACCAACGGCGAAGAACTCCGTGAGCTCACGCGCCATGAGACGAAGAGGGACAAGCCACGCAATCTGGTTGCTTGGTTGGAAGGCGTTGTCGCCGTGCAGGACCGCGTGCAGGCCGACGCGCTCAACATCATCAACGAGCTAGGTCGCGAAAGCACGGCGTTCGCTCGGGTTTCCGCAAAGCTAGCGAGCGCTTGGAACGCGGTGCGACTCAATCCCGAGGCCGCCCTGAAGCGGCAACTCTGGGCCCGACATATGGGTAGCGTTTATGGCGACGAAGCCAAGCTCATTCGCGATGATACACTATGGCTGCAACACACCTATCTTGTGACTGTCGCGAAAGCTATCGCGGCCGGCGCGATGGGCTTCGACGAACAATCGCCGCGCGAGTTGCTGGACGGTTCTCGTTTCGACCGCGCAGGAGTGCGTGGCGCCGTCGAGGATGACTTCTTTGGATGGGTGCTTCATGCCCCCGACGGCGAGCGGATCGTTGAGTTGCTCGTCCAGCATACATCGCGGTTCGACCTGGGAGACATTCACGTCGATCTGCTGAAGGTCCTGTATGAGAATCTGATCGACCCGGCCCAGCGCCACGATCTGGGCGAATACTATACGCCGGATTGGCTAGCGGCGAAGGTGGTCCGCAATGCCGTTCAGCACGCAGCGACGGACCGGGTCCTCGATCCGTCCTGCGGGTCCGGCACTTTCCTGTTCCAGACGCTCCGCTTGAAGCGCGCGGCCCTGGAGAAGCAGGGCATGCCGGTGGAGGACATGGCCGCGAAGCTGGCGGAACAGGTGTTCGGCTTCGACGTGCATCCGGTGGCAGTAATCTTCGCCCGTGTGACCTATCTATTGGGGCTTGGCCCTGCTCTGGCGCGCCGCCGGGGAGAATTTGTCGTGCCAGTCTTCTTGGGCGATGCGCTGCAGTGGAACGTCCGCCGAGATCAGCTTGAACAGGACTTGATCGTGGAGGCGCCGCCCGATCCCGCCCAGCCACTATTCGGCCCAACTACACTACGCTTTCCGCTGAGCCTTTGCGAGCGCACGGCGGATTTCGATCGCGTGACCGAACTGATGGACCAGTCGGCGGAACAAGGTCGCGCGCCGGGGAACTTTGTCACGCTCGCTAGTCGGCAAGGAGCCCGGCCGGACGAGCTTAGGACACTGGAGGACACTTATGCCCGCTTCAAGCGCCTGCGGGACGAGGGGCGTGATCACATTTGGACCTACGTCGCACGCAACTTGAGCCGCCCTATCGCGGTGTCAGAGGGGCGTAAGATGGATGTGATCGTCGGCAATCCCCCGTGGTTGTCCTACCGCTTCATGTCCAAGCCTATGCAGAAGCGGTTCCGCGACTCAAGCAAGGCGCTCGGCGTCTGGGTCACAGGCAAGGACGAAGGGAAGTTGGTCACCCAGATGGACCTCTCGGGTCTGTTCTTTGCCCGCGCCTCGCAGCTTTATCTGCGTCCGGCCAGCAGTGCTGCGCCAGGCGGTCGAATAGCCATGGTCCTACCGCTGGCTGCCATGACCCGCGGCCAATTCCGCGGCTTCCGCTCCGGTAGTTGGACGGGCACGCACGTGGCGTTCGATCGGGCGTGGGTGCTTGACAATCAGGACATCCAGCCACTCTTCCGCGTGCCAACCTGCGTCCTGTTTGCCGCCCGCAGCATCATGCCGAAGGCGATTCCGACGAAGGCCACCACGTTCGTCGGCCGCCTGCCCGTCGGCCGCAAAGACGCCTCTGAAGCCGAGGCGGCGCGCTATATCCAAGTGTTCGCGACTGACGCACCAGCAATCGTGACCTACAAGGTAGGATCCCCGTATCGGGATCGCTTCAACAATGGAGCGACCCTCTATCCTCGACTCCTTTGTCTAGTTGAACGAGTTCAAAGTGGAAGGATCGGGACGAACGTAGCGGCTCCGCTGGTTCGAAGTGAAACGCGGGATCGCAAAGGTGCTTGGAAGGATGTCGCGCCTCTAGAGGGCGCGGTCGAGGCAGAATTCTTGCGACCGGTGTTGCTCGGTGAATCGATTGCACCATTCCGAGTGCTTAGCGCGAGCGAGGCAGTCGTCCCAATGCTGGTCAGTGGTGACATGTTGAATTCTGACATGGCGGCGCGCCGCGGCTTACCGCACCTCAGCAATTGGCTCGAACAGGCGGAGCGCCTCTGGCGAACTCATGGCAGCGACCGGGCGACTCTATCGCAGCAGCTAAATCACCTTGGTAAGCTGAGCGCCCAAGCCGATCCGGTCGCGATCCGCGTTGTTTTCAGCAAGGCGGGGACGCTGCCTGCAGCAGCTGTCGTGCGCAACCGAGAAACGGTTATTGATCACAAGCTGTATTGGGCCAGCGTCGCCACCCTTGATGAAGCAGGCTACCTCACCGCTATTCTCAATAGTGAAGCCGCGCGGCTCCGTATCGCCCATCTTCAATCTCGCGGTGAACAGGGCGCGCGAGATTTCGACAAATTGTTCTTTACCCTGCCCATCCCCAGGTTTGACCCCAAAAACGACCTGCACCAGCAGTTGGCATATGCGTCCACACGAGCCGAGACGGTCGCCAGCGATGTGTCGATCGACTTGGATCAGCCTTTCACTCGGTCGAGGACACTGGTGAGGCAGGCGCTCGCGCGTGCCGGCGTGTCGGTTGAAATCGACGACCTCGTAGAGCGGCTTCTTGGTCCCGACGAAAATGCATCGGCAGCGTCGCGGCTGCCGCGCCGCAACGCCGCTGTGCGTAATCGCATGATCGAGGAGGCCCGCATCTGGATCGAGCACCACCGGGGGGATCCCTCCGAACAACGGCTCGCCGATGAAGCGGAGTACGTGCAGAGCCTGAACGGCGGCCTTGATCCGTGACC
>CAMFIW010000040.1 GCA_945952355.1 uncultured Phenylobacterium sp.
TCGGGACCTATTCCGCAGCCGTGGGACTCGCCGACCGCAAGGGTCCCTTGGCCTCGTGGGTGAGCATCAACCGCGCGGAGCGCCAGCGCCAGCCCCTGACCTACGCCACCCTCGCCCGGCCCGCCGGGGTCTCGAGCGCTGGAACCCCGGTCACCGGAGCCTTCGCCGACGTCAACCGCACCGGCCAGCCGATCGTCGTCCTCGGCGCCGGTGGCCTCGAGCGCCAGGCCCAGGAGAACGCCAAGCTGCGGCTGGTCTTCCAGGCCACGCCCGACCTCAGCCTGAACTACATGGTCGGCTACTTTGGCAACAATACGCGCGCGCGCCCCGACTCCTGGCTGCGCGACGCCTCGGGCGCCACCGTCTGGTCGGGTCCGGTCAACATCGACGGCCGGGCCTTCAGCATCCCGGCATCCACCTTCTCCAACGGCGCCTATCGCCTGCAGGAACGTCACTGGATGCAGGCGCTCGGCTTCGACCTGAAGGGGCCGGCCGGCTGGGCCTTCGCCGGCGCGGCCAGCGCCTACGACTATGCGACGGACGAGCAGCGCGCGCCCACCGTCGCCATGCCGGCGGCGCGCGCCGGAGGCTCTGGGACCATCACCGACATGTCGGGCACCGGTTGGCGCACCGTCGATTTCTCGGCGCGTGGCCCCACCGACGGCCTCAACGCCCTGGCGCTCGGGCTTCACTTCGACCGGTACGTGCTGGGCTCGGACAAGTACAGCACCACCGACTGGATCTCCGGTCCGCGGGGCGCCCTGGCCTCCGCCTCCCACGGCCGCACGGAAACCACCGCCCTGTGGGCCGAGGATCGAATTCGGCTGGCCGGGCCGCTGGACCTCACCCTGGGGGCCCGCTGGGAGCGCTGGCGCGCCTTCGACGGCCTGAACTACTCGCTCGCGCCCGCCCTGGTCGTGAACCAGCCCCGCCTGGACAGCGAGAAGGTCTCGCCCAAGGTCGGCCTGACCTGGCGCGCCACCCCCGACTGGATCCTCACCGCCCGCGCCGGCGTCGGCTATCGGTTCCCGACCGTGAGCGAGCTCTACCAGGCGGTCACCACCGGCGCGACGCTGTCGACGCCCAACCCGAACCTCAAGCCCGAACGAGCCGTTTCCGCCGAGCTGTCCGCCCAGCGGAGCTTCGCGTCGGGCTATGTGCGCGCCAGCCTGTTCACCGAGGATCTCCGCGACGCCCTGATCTCGCAGACCGCACCGATCGCTCCCGGCTCGACGACGCTGGTGTCCTATGTCCAGAACATCGACCAGACGCGTGCGCGCGGGGCCGAGCTGGTGGCCGAGGCGCGAGACGTCGTCGTCTCCGGCCTCGACCTGCAAGGCTCGGTCACCTATGTCGACGCCGAAGTGCGCAAGGACCCCGTCCTGCCCGCCGCGGTCGGCAAGGCCCTGCCCCAGGTTCCGCGCTGGCGCGCCACGGTCGTCGCCACCTGGCGCGCCACCGACCGGCTGACCCTGACCGGCGCGGCCCGCTATTCCGACCGGGTGTACGGAACGATCGACAATTCGGACGTCGTCTCCCACACCTATCAGGGTTTCCAGGGCTATCTGGTGTTCGACGCGCGGGCGTCCTTCCGCGTCGACGATCACTGGAGCGCGGCCCTCGGCGTCGATAACATCGGCGCGCGGGACTACTTCATCTTCCACCCGTTCCCGCAGCGTTCGGTCCTGGCCGAGCTGCGCTACGCCTATTGAGGCCGGCCATGCGCAAGACTTTCCTTCCGGCCCTGGCGACCCTGGCGATCTCCACCCCGGCCGCCGCCCACATCGTCGCCGATCCTGGCAAGGCGCCGGCGGGCGCCTATCAAGTGGTCCGCTTCCGGGTCGGCCACGGCTGCGGCAAGGCCGCGACCACCGGCCTGCGGATCGAGCTGCCGCCCCAGCTGGCGTCCGCCCGTCCCCAGCCCAAGCCGGGCTGGAGGCTGACGATCGAGCGCGACGGCGAGCGGGTGGTCGCCATCGTCTGGGCCGGCGAACTCCCGGACGAGCAGTTCGACGATTTCGCCATCCTGGCCAAGCTTCCCGCCGAGCCCGGCCCGCTCTATTTCCCGGCCGTACAGACCTGCGGCGGCGAAGAGCAGCAATGGACCGCGATCCCCGAGGCCGGCGAGACCGGCGTTTCCCACCCCGCCCCCGTCCTCGTGGTCACCCCCACGGACGGCCAGGCGGAAAGCCATCACCACTGAGGACCCCCCCATGCGTCGCTTGCTGATCGCCGCCGCCACCCTGGCCCTGACCCTGACCGGCGCGGCGGAGGCCGCCACCTACCGCCTGCGCGGAATCGAGGTCACCCAACCATGGAGCCGTCCGGCCGCCGCCGGGACCAACGGGGCCGGCTTCTTCACCGTCGTCAACAAGGGCAGGGCCGCCGACACCCTGACCGCCGTCGAAACGACCACCGCGCGAAAGGTCGAGATCCACAAGACCTCGATGACGAACGGCGTCATGTCCATGCAGCGTCTGGACGCCGGCCTGGCCCTGAAGCCGGGCGAGTCGGTCACCTTCGCGCCCGGAGGCTATCATCTGATGCTGATCGGGCTTTCCAAGGCGACCAAGGCCGGGGACGTCATTCCCGCCACCCTGGTCTTCGCCTCGGGCGCCCGGCTCAAGGTCGAGTTCCCGGTCGGCGCCGGCCCCAACGCCATGCCCGGCATGGACATGGACCACATGAAGCACTGATCAGAAGATCAGCTTGCGGATCGTCAGCTTCACCGAACGCCCGACCGGGTCCAGCAGGTCGGGCTGATAGCTGATCGGCGTGACCCCCGCCGACGTCTTCACGGTCTGGCGCTCGTCGAACAGGTTGTTGACCGACAGCGTCGCCCGCGCCCCCCGCAGCCAGCGATGGGTGCGGGCATAGGGCTGCAGGCCGAGGTCCGCGAACAGCCGCAGGTTCACCGTGGTCATGTCCGAGAAGCGCAGGGAGTCGCCGCCGACCGCGCCCTCGACCTCGGTTCCGCTCTTCCAACTGGCGTTCATCGCCACGCCCAGGCCGCCGCGGGTGTAGTTGGCCTGCAGGTCGACCTGGTTGCGCGGCGAGCCGCCGCCGGAGCCCAGGGCCGCGCCGTCGAGCAGGTCGAGCTTGGGCAGGCCCGGCCGGATCGTCACCTCATCCTGGAAGGCGATGGTGTGGTAGAGCCCGACCTGGAAGACGCCGCTGCGCGGGCCGCCGCCAAAGCCGCCAAAACCGCCCCGGCCGCCGCCAGGACCGCCGCCGCCGGGACCACCTGGACCGCCGGGTCCGCCGCCCGGCCCGCCCGCGAAGAAGCCACGATCACCGCCCGCGCTCGGAGGCGGCGGGCCGTCTGGCGGCGGGCCGCCCTCGGGGGGCGGGCCGTCGGGGGGACCCTGGGCCTGATGCCCGTCCTTGCCGGCCTTGGCCTGTTGCTGCTGCTTCTCGCGCGCCGCCCGTTCCTGCTCGAAACGCTGGCGAAGGGCCGCGATCTGGGCAGGCGTCGGCTGCGGGCCGACCGGACGCGAATAGGTGAAGCCCCAGCGCAGTTCCTGGCGGTCGTGCTCCGCGAAATTCACCGGCCGAGCGTCGATCTGGATCAGGTCGCCCGCCGCGTCGCGGGTGAACCGGTCGGGGAAGGCCGCCTCCACCTGGGTCGAGGCCGAGGGGAAGGCGACGATCGCATCGTGGATCCGCGTCGCCACGTAGTCGGCCTGGAAGGTCAGGTTGACCTTGTCCCAGGGCTTGTAGGTGATCCCCAGCTTGGCCATGTCCCGCCGGCCGGAATCCAGGTCGCGGTTGCCGCCGCCGATCTGGGTCACTTCGACCGTGTCGCCGCGCGCGAGGTCGTAGATGCGCACGCCCGGCGTCACCGTCGCGGGGTCGCCGAGCTGGTTGATCGTCGGCGCGAGGTCCGTGCGGCTGTAGGCGGCCAGGATTCGCACCGGCTTCACCGGCGTCCAGTTCAGTCCGCCGCCCACGGTGTGCAGGCTTCCGAAGTCCGACAGCTGCTGCAGGCCGAAGTTCATGTTGGCCGACAGCTTGCCGATGGCCTTGCCAGGCCCCTCGCCGGCCCGGGTCAGGGGCAAGTCGATGCTGGTGCGCAGTTCGCCGATGCTGCGGTCGAGCTCCGTCCCGGTGCTGACCCCGCCGCGCAGCGAGCTCGAATCGAAGTCGAGCGCCGTGGCCCGCGCGGTCAGGGTCGCGCTCACCTGGCCGGCCGGCACGCGCCAGAGGGCCTTGTTCAGGACGATGTCGGCGAGACCCGTGGTCGTCGCCGATCGCGTCTCGTCGAGACTCGGCAGCAGGCCCAGCACCCGGTCGGTCGACGAGTGGCCCACGTCGCGCTCGACCGAGCCCGTCACCGACCATTGCCATCCGGCCAGGGCCCCGTTGCCCGATCCGGCCAGGCGGGCGTCCTCGTCGCGTGAGCGGCGGGTCAGGGCCTCGGGTCCCAGGGGCGACAGGCCGAGCCGCGACTTGCTGTCGGTGTCCTCGAAGGTGCCGTTCACGCTGGCCGAGACGCCGTTGTCGAAGGGGCGCGCATAGACGGCGTTCAGCACCGTGTCGGTGGAGTCGGGCTGCAGGCTGCGATTGGGCCCGTCGCCGCCGGTAATGTCGCGGTCGCTCTCCAAGATCGGGGAGGTCTGAGACGCCTTGGCGTCGACCATCATCCTGCGGCCCTGGAGGATGTGCAGCACCGCCGCGTGGCCCGCGACCGTCTCCCCGCCGCCCGGCTGGGTCGGGGTCGAGGCCTGGGCCTCCAGCAGCGTCGCGCGAAAGCGCTGGCGCAGGACGATGTTCACCACCTTCTGCTCGGCCGGATAGCCGTACTTCAGTGAGACCTCCTCCGGCAGGATGTCCACCCGCGAGATCGCCTCGGTCGGCAGGTCGCGGATCTCCTGGAAGCCCGACACTCGGCCACCGTTCAGCAGCACCACGGGGCGGCCGTCGCCCTGGCCGCTGGTGAGCTGGGGCGCCAGGGCGGTCAGCAGTTCGCTGATGTCCGCCGCCCCGTAGGCGCGGATCTCGCGCGGCGACAGCACCACCTCCGGCGTGATGTCGCCGATCACGGAGCCCGGCGGGTTGCGGGTCCCCTCGACCACCAGTCCGTCCACCTCGGTCTCGGCGTCCGGGTCGGCCTGCGGCTTGGCGGCGCGGGCCTCGGCCGCCAGGGCGGGGCCCGCCGCGAGGGCGATCAGGGCGGCGCCGGCCAGTAGGCGCAGCGCCGGTCGGAGGGCAGGTCGGGAAGCAAGCGAACTCAAGCGGCGGATCCGGTCTGGGGAGGAGCGGGAAGACTGGCGCGCCATAGAGCCCGCCGTTCCTGAACACAGGATGACCGCCGTTCTAGGCGCCGAATGCTGCGCCAGGATTGCAATTGTTACGGGGGGCGTATTGCGGGTTTGAAGCATGGCGCGCCTGGGTTCGGCGCGGTTTCGCCCATCCAGCGGCGGCCCTTGCCCGGACCCGCCGGTCAATCCAAGGTTGGTCGCATGAGCACGTCCGTCCTGCAATCGTTCGGCCCGGGCCTCTGGCTCGCCGACGGCCCCGCGGTCACCGCCATCGCAGGCTTCCGCTATCCCACCCGGATGGCGGTCGCAGCCTTGCCGCAGGGCGTCGCCCTCTGGTCCCCCATTCCGCCTACGGACGAACTGCGCGCGGCGATCGCCGCGCTCGGGCCCGTGCGCGCGCTGATCGCCCCGAACAGCCTGCATGACATGTTCGTCGCCGACTGGGCCCGCGCCTGCCCGGAGGCCGAACTCCACGCCGCGCCGGGCCTGGCCGCCAAGCGCCCGGACCTCGCCGTCGCCGCCGAACTCGGCGACATCCCGCCGCCCGCCTGGGCCGGGACGCTCGACCAGGTCCTCGTCGGCGGCAACCGCATCACCACGGAGACGGTCTTCTTCCACCGCCCCAGCCGCACCGTGCTGTTCTGCGACCTGATCCAGCAGTTCCCGCGCGGCTGGCACCGGGGCTGGCGGGGACTGGTCGCGCGCCTGGACCTGATGGTCGAGCCCGAGCCCGCCGTACCGCGCAAGTTCCGCGCCGCCTTCACCGACCGCGCCGTGGCCCGGGCGGCGGTGGAGCGCATCGTCGCCTGGCCCGCCGACAGGGTCGTGATGGCGCACGGCGCGCCCGTGGAGCGCGACGGCCAGGCCTTCCTCGGCCGCGCCTTCCGCTGGCTGCGGACCTAGGGGCGGCCCGCCCGGCCCACATCGACCTGCGCGACCACCAGCCGCCCCTGGGCCGCCTTGGCGGTCTCCTCGGCGATCGAGGTGGGCGCGGTCAGCATGAACAGGGTCCGCCCATCATCCCCGCCCAGCATGCAGGCGTAGCAGTTGTCGCCGGGGTCGATCACCTCCAGCACCTGGCCGCCCTGCGCGATCCGCACGCATTCGTGGCCCAGCGGGTTTGCCACCCAGATCGCGCCCTCGGCATCCAGGGCGATGCCGTCCGGCACGCGTGGGCCGGTCGGCGCCCACAGCCTTCGGTTCGACAGCCGACCGTCCGGCCCGATGTCGAAGGCGGTCAGGGCCGCGGTCAGGGTCTCGCCGACGATCAGGGTCTTGCCGTCGGGCGTGATCACCGGCCCATTCGGAAAATGCATGTCCTCGGCCGCAACGCTGACGGACCCGTCGGCCTGCACCAGGGCTAGCTTCGCGGTCGGGTGATCGGCCAGCACGCTCTCCGCCCCACGGCTCACGAGTTCGTGGTCGAGGTCGAAGCCGAAATTCCCCACATAGGCCCGGCCCTGGGCGTCCACGACCATGTCGTTGCAGTGCCAGGTGGCGATCCCCGCGAGATCGGCATGAACGGTGACCTTTCCGTCCGGGCTCCGGCGCAGCACCTGGCGCTTGGTCATCGAGACCACCAGCAGCGAACCGTCGGGCATCCAGCCCAGGCCCGAGGGCTGGTCGTCGATCTCCAGCTCCGTGCGCACGTCGCCGGCCAGCGACACCGACTTCACCGCGTGGGCCTGGAAGTCGCTGAACCACAGCCGCCCATCCCGCCAGCGCGGCCCCTCGCCGAAATATATCCCGTCCGCCAGCACGCGCGTTTCGCGGGCCATGGTCGCCTCCCAGCCGTCCTTGTCGTTGCCCCCAGCAAAGACCCGCGCCGCGCCCGCGTCCACCACCGTTATAGATTAGTATTTACTAATGCATTAGCATGTACTAATCAAATTCGACGTTTCCGGAGGACTTCCGATGACCACTCCCTTCACCGGCGGCTGCGCCTGCGGCGCCGTGCGCTACGCCATTTCGGACGAGCCGATCTTCGCCAACCATTGCCAGTGTCGCGACTGCCAGCGCATCAGCGGCACGGCCCACGGGTCCTACATGACCTTTCCGCGCCGCGAGGGCGTGAAGGTCGAAGGCCAGGCCCGCCGGTGGGACATCGTCGCCGACAGCGGAAACACCAAGACCCATGCCTTCTGCGAAACCTGCGGCGTGCCGGTCTATCTGACGTTCGAGGCCATGCCCGACCTCTTCGCCGTCCACGCCGCCAGTCTCGACGATCCGTCCCGCTTCCGGCCGCACGCGATCACCTACGCGTCGCGGGCCCACGACTGGGCCCCGCTGGACCGCGCCCTTCCGCGCTTCGAGACCATGCCCACGACTTGACCGTCACGCCGGCCGGCGCTCGCGGAAGCAGGGCCGGGCTAGAACCACATGTCCCTGACGCACCGCCCGTCGAAGGGCAGATCCTCGAAGCTGTCGAGGCCGTCAAAGTGGTCGATGGTCAGGCCCGCCACCTCGTCCGGCGGCGCGAGACGCAGGTTCACCGCGATGCGCCTGCGCCCCTCCGGCGAAACGCGGAGCCCGCGCCAGCATAGGACGCTGGCGCATGAAGGACAGAACAGGATCTCCAAACTCGGGTCGTCCTTTCCGCGTCGGACGTAGCGCGCCGTCTCGCCGAAGATGCTGATCCGCTCGCCCTCATAGTCATAGGCCCACAGCGCGCCATAGCGGCGGCACAGGGTGCAGTTGCAGGCGGTAGCCGGCCCCGGGTCGCCTTCCAGGGTCCAATGCGTGTCCCCGCAGTGACAGGTTCCCCTCAGCATGGTCCCGCGTCCTCCGGTCCGCGCCTGCATCCCTACCGTTTCGGCGCGGCCTACCCAACTGCATGGGATGGCCAGCTTTCGACTGCTCAAAGTCCAGTCTCCCGCCCTCGCCTGGCAGGCCGGCGGACGGCGATGGCGCTTCGCGGCCCACACCTTCCTGGCCGCGGCCGACCCCGACGGCCGGATCTTCTGCGAACACCACGGCATCGCCCGGGCGCCTGGCGGGGGGACCCTGCGCGGCCTGGGCGGCGTGGCGCCGTTCCGCCGCGAGGTGATCTGGGGCGAGGCCTGGCCACATCGCACCGGCTTCTACGACGAATCCCATCCCCAGGGCGTTCTGTTCCAGGGCGTCCGCGCCGAGGTCGAGGCCCGCCTGGCGGTCGCCGATCGCGTCCGGGCCGCGGTCAACGCCCTGGACCTGGCCTATCCATGGCCCGGCCTGCGCACGGGCAACAGCAACGCCTACTTCGCCACCCTGCTCGCCGCCCTCGACCTGCGGGACCTTCGCCTGCACGGTCAACTCTGGGCGCCCGGCGGGGGCCGCCTGCTTCTGCACGCCCTGGCGCTCGATCGGTTGCGCGACGGGCCGTCCGAAGTCTTCGAGGCGGCTTGAGGCGCTCGCACCGTGTCTTGCGGCGCGTCAAGGCGTTCAACCCTCCCCGAAATGAGCAGGATCGGAGAACATTGTTCTGCGTCCTGTTGACGAAACCGGCGGCGCAATATTGAAGAGCCCAAGTCATCGCCCCGGCCGGTCGGCGTCGATGCTGCGGGGGAGGCGACGGTGAAGCAAATTCTCGGCATCCGCGTCCCGGGGCGGCCTTGACCTCAACCGCCCGCGATCGCCCCGACCTGTCCCGCCTCACCCTTCTGGTCGTCGACGACAACGACCAGATGCGCACCATCATCGGCGCCGTGCTGGCGGGCGCCGGGGTGAGAAACCTGCACTTCGCGCCGGACGGCCGCCACGGCCTGGCGAGCCTCGCCGCAAACGAGATCGACGTGGCCTTCGTCGACTACGAAATGCCGGTGATGCATGGCCTCGACTTCATTTCGGCCGTCCGCGGCATGGCGGGCGACAAGCGCTTCCTGCCGATCATCATGCTGACCGGCCATTCTGACCTGAAGCGCCTGAACGCCGCCCGCGACCGCGGCGTCACCGAGTTCCTGGCCAAGCCGGTCTCGGCTCGCACGATCCTGAAGCGGCTGGAGACGGTCATCTACCATCCCCGCCCCTTCGCCCAGTCGCCGACCTTCTTCGGCCCTGACCGCCGCCGCCGCGCCGACGTCAACTACAGGGGTCCTCGTCGACGAGCCTCCGACTCCACCCCCGTCTTCGAGCTCTAGGCCCGCTCGAGATAGGCCGCATCTCTTCGTTCCCCAAGGTGAGCAGCGGAACGGGGGAGGAGACCTCGGCGCAGGTCGATCATGCCGAGCGCCTAGGCCGCGACGCCAGGGGCAATCCCTTCGCCACCAACGATTCCCTGCGCCGGAGCCTTGACTCCGCGGCCCCTTGCAACCTCCATGCGCGCCATATTTAAAGCCATAGGAGACCGCCCTTGGAGGCCTGGAATTACGCCAATCTGTGGGAGGCCGTGGCCGCCGCCACGCCGGATCGCCCCGCCCTGATCCACGGCGAACGCACCCTGAACTGGGTCGACTTCGATCATCGCGCCAATGCGCTGGCCGCCCATCTGGTCGCCAAGGGGCTGACACGCCAGTCGAAGGTCGCAGCCTTCCTCTACAATGGCCCGGAATACCTCGAGACCTATTTCGCGGCGTTCAAGGCCGGCCTCGTCCCGTTCAACACCAACTACCGCTATGGCGGCGACGAGCTGACCTATCTGTTCGACAACGCAGACGCCGAGGCCGTGGTCTTCCACTCCGCCTTCGCCGAGACGGCCGACAAGGTCCGCGGGCGCCTGCCCAAGGTGAAGACCTGGATCTGCGTCGAGGAGCCGGGCTTCCCGGTCCCCGCCTGGGCCGAGCCCTACGAGGCCATCGCGGCCGCCGGCGCCGATCGCTTCGAGGCGCCCTGGGGCCGCACCGGCGACGACCTGCTGTTCATGTACACCGGCGGCACCACCGGCATGCCCAAGGGCGTGATGTGGCGCCAGGAGGACCTGTTCAAGGCCCTCGGTGGTGGGGCCAACCTGCTGCTCGGCCTGCCGCCGCTGGAGACCCCGGCCGAGGCCGGCGTCCGCGCCAAGGCCGGCGAGGGTGAGCCGCCGCAGATCACCATCCCCGTCGCGCCCTTGATGCACGCCACCGGCCAGTTCATCGCCTTCGGCTCGCTGGTCTCCGGCGCCGCCGTCGCCACCCTGCCGTCGCGCCGCTTCGATCCGGCCGCGCTGTTCGACGAGGTCGAGCGCCTTGGCGCGTCTGGCCTGATCATCGTCGGCCCGGCCTTCGCCTCGCCCATGCTGGAGGCGCTCGACGCCAATCCCGGCCGCTGGCCGATGCCGACCCTGCGCCGCATCGTCTCGTCCGGCGCCATGTGGGGCGCCGAGAACAAGCAGGGCCTGATGAAGCACCTGCCGGGCGTCATGCTCATCGACGCCCTGGGCTCTTCGGAAGCGCTGGGCCTCGCCTCGTCAGCGTCTGGCGGCGGTGCGGCGGCCGGCACCGCCAAGTTCATGGCCGGCCCCAACGCCGCGGTGTTCACCGAGGATGGCCGCCGCGTCGAGGCGGGCTCGGGCGAGCGCGGCCTGGTCGCCGTGGGAGGCTTCACCCCGGTCGGCTACTACAAGGACGAGGAGAAGTCGGCCAAGACCTTCCGGACCTTCGAAGACCGCCGCTGGAGCGTGCCCGGTGACTGGGCGACCCTTGAGTCCGACGGCTCGATCACCCTGCTGGGCCGCGGCTCCCAGGTGATCAACACCGGGGGCGAGAAGGTCTTCCCGGAGGAGGTCGAGGAAGCCCTGAAGCGGTTCCCCGGCGTACGCGACGCCGCCGTGGTCGGCGTGCCCGACCCCCGCTTCGGCGAACGCATCTGCGCCGTGGTCGAGGCCCTCCCCGGCGCCGAACTCACCTTGCCCGACCTCGCCGCCCACGTCCGTTCGCTGCTCGCCGACTACAAGGTCCCCCGCGAACTGGTCCTGGCCCCGGTGGGCCGCGCCCCCAACGGCAAGCTCGACTACAAGGCCCTCAAGGCCCTGGCGATCGAACGCCTGGGCGCGACGGCCTGACGCTCTTTTGCCCTCGCCCCGCTCTAGCGGGGAGAGGGTGGGGTGAGGGGCTTCGGCGCGAAGCGGCGAAGGTCGCCGTCAGGCGGCGGCTGAAACGCTCCGGCCATCCCCCTCACCCTACCCTCTCCCCCTCAAGGGGGAGAAGGGCGACCACGCCCCACCAGCCCCCCCAACCCCGCCATTCC
>CAMFIW010000041.1 GCA_945952355.1 uncultured Phenylobacterium sp.
GTGTTGGACGAGGTCACATAGGGATAGGTGCCGTGGTCGACGTCGAGCAGGGCGCCCTGGGCGCCTTCGAAAAGCACGCGCTTGCCCGACTTCACCACCCCGTCCAGCAGCTTCCAGGCCGGCTGGGCGAAGGGCAGGATCTTGGGCGCGATCTCCTCCAGGGCGGCGAGCAGCTGGGCGCCGTCATATTCCGGCAGGCCGAGGCCACGGCGCAGCGGCGTGTGGTGGGCGAGCAGGCGGTCGATCTTGGCTTCCAGGGCGTCGCGGTCGCGCAGGTCGTCCACGCGGATCGCCCGGCGGCCGACCTTGTCCTCGTACGCCGGCCCGATGCCGCGGCCGGTGGTGCCGATCTTGTTCACGGCGGCGGCCTCGCGGGCCTGGTCGAGGTCGCGGTGCAGGGGCAGGATCAGGCAGGCGTTGTCGGCCAGGACCAGCAGGTCGGGGGTGATGTTGATCCCCTGGGCGCCGATCTTGGCCATCTCTTCCAGCAGGTGCCACGGGTCGACCACGACGCCGTTGCCGATCACCGACAGCTTGCCCTGGACCACGCCGGAGGGGAGCAGGCTGAGCTTGTAGACCTGATTGCCGACCACCAGGGTGTGGCCCGCATTGTGGCCGCCCTGGAAGCGCACGACCACGTCGGCGCGGTTGGACAGCCAGTCGACCAGCTTGCCCTTGCCCTCATCGCCCCACTGGGCGCCGATCACCGTCACATTGCCCATGCAGATACGATCTCCCGGCCTGCCGCGCGGGTCCGGCACGCCCTTCGACAGGGCTCGGCGTGCGGACTTGATCGATTTTAGGAACCGCGACGGGGCCCTTGGGGCGCCTCGGTCGTGTTCGTTCGGCTTAGACCTTGGGCGGACGGCCCCGTCAAGCCCTTCCCCGGCCCCGGACCCGGGGTTAAGAGGCATGGCATGGACCTGCCCCGCTTCCACCTCGCCTTCCCCGTCCGCGACCTGGCCGAGGCGCGCGCCTTCTACGGCGGGCTGCTGGGCTGTCCCGAGGGCCGGTCGAGCGCCGACTGGATCGACTTCGACTTCTACGGCCACCAGATCGTGGCCCACCTGTCGCCGGACGAGGCGGGACACCGGAACACCAGTTCGGTCGACGGCGAGCAGGTGCCGGTGCGCCACTTCGGGGCCATCCTGACGCTGGCTCAGTGGGACGAGATGGCGGCCAAGCTGAAGGCGGCCGGGACCAAGTTCGTCATCGAGCCGCAGATCCGCTTCAAGGGCGAGCCGGGCGAGCAAGCGACGCTGTTCTTCCTCGATCCGTCGGGCAATGCGCTGGAATTCAAGGCTTTCGCCGACGACAAGATGGTGTTCGCCAAATGAGCGCCGTCGGGTTCGCCCATATCGAGGAGGCCGCCGCGCGGCTGGCTGGCCACGCGGTGCGCACACCGCTGATCGAGAGCCCGGCGCTCAACGACCGGCTGGGCCTGCGGGTGCTGATCAAGCCCGAGAGCCTGCAGCGGGTGGGCGCGTTCAAGTTCCGCGGCGCCTTCAACCGCCTGGTCCAGCTGGCGCCGGGCGAGCGCCAGCGCGGGGTCGTGGCGTTCTCGTCGGGCAACCACGCCCAGGGCGTGGCCCTGGCGGCCAAGCTGTTGGGCATGCCGGCCCTGATCGTGATGCCGTCGGACGCGCCGGCCGTGAAGGTCGAGGCCACGCGCGGCTACGGGGCCGAGATCAAGCTCTATGACCGCCTGACGGAGAGCCGCGAGGCGATCGCCGCGGGCATCGCCGCCGAGCGCGGCTCGACCGTCGTGCCGGCCTTCGACGACCCGCACATCATCGCCGGCCAGGGGACGGTGGGGCTGGAGCTGTTCCACCAGAGCCAGGCCCTGGGCGCGAACCTCGACCTGCTGATCGCCCCGGTCGGCGGCGGCGGGCTGATGGCCGGGACCTCGCTGGCGATCAAGACCTTGTCGCCGGGGACGGCCGCGGTGGGCGTGGAGCCGAAGGGCTTCGACGACACCCTGGCCTCGCTGAAGGCCGGATCGCGCCAGGTGTTCAAACCCGCCACCCGGTCGCTGTGCGACGCACTGGAGAGCCCGGCGCCGGGCGAGCTGACCTTCCCCATCCTGCAGAAGACCCTGGCCGACATCGCCGTTGTCGACGACGGCGAGGTGGCCGAGGCGATGCGCTACGCCTTCTCGACGCTGAAACTGGCGCTGGAGCCCGGCGGCTCTGTGGGCCTGGCGGCCCTGCTCGCCGGCAAGATCGTCCAGGCCAAGGCCGGCGCGACAGTGGGCCTGGTGCTGTCGGGCGCCAATGTCGACCCGGATCTGTTCGCCCGCGTGCTGCGCCGCGAACTCTAGGCCGCCGGCTTGGGCGCGGGGGGGCGCGCGCTCTTGAGCTCGCCGTAGATCTCGGCGAACGGCGCCGCCCATACTGTGAAGCTGAGGGCCGATGTCAGAATCTGCATCAGCAGCAGCCCGACCAGGGAGGGCCCCACCCGGGTCAGGTTTGCCGCGGGGTCGGACAGGAAGGTCCGTAGCCCGTCCACCCCTCCGATCGGGAGGTTCAGGCCCAAGGCCTGGCCCAGGATGGCCAGCACCATCTGGATGAACAGGATGATCGAGACCAGGCAGAGCGCCACGCCGAACAGCCGCCATCCCTCGCCTTGGGTCAGGGGCCAGGCCTCCATGAGGCGGAAGCGGCGCTCGGCGAAGCTCATCGGCAGGGCGGGGCTTAGGCGCAGACCCATCCAGATCACGAGCGCCAGGGCGCCGCAGCTCGCGAGGAACAGGACCAGGCCTCCCGTCCAGGTGCCGGTTCCCACCGCCTGGCCCACGAGGCCCGCCACGCTGGAGCCCGCGATCAGGACGAGGAACAGCAGCAGGGCGAAGGCCAGCATCGAGACGAGGACCCACAACTCCTGCTGGCCCACCCTCAGGAAGGCGAAGGCTTTGCGCTCGGGTTCGAGGACCGCGCGGTAGACAGCGCAGCTGACCAGGGCGACGGCCAGCAGATTGAGCCCGAGCTGGGTGAACTCGAAGGCCACCAGCAGGCCCTGGGCGCGGACCAGCTCGGGATCGTCGACCGGCGGCGCGACGCCGGCCATCAGGCTTTGCATGATCTTGAGATAGAGCCCGATCAGGATCGGCAGGTCATTCCAGAAGATGGCGATCAGCGGCGCGAGCGCGACCGCCACATAGGCGAGGCCCCAGGCCAGCACAGCGCCGGGATGCCGGCCGATCAGGCGAAACCCCGCCGCGATCACCGTGCCCGCCGAAAACCTCGCCATGAAAACTGCTCCGTGAACGGGACCCCAAGATAGGGGGCGGCCTTGGGTCCGCCTAGAGACCTTCGGCCGGGGCGCCCTACAGCCGATCGTCCGGCGTCGGGCGATGCGAGGCGTAGCGCGGGGTGATCAGCTTGGCGAGGCGCGGCTTCAGCCAGTTCTCGAAGTCGTCCACGAACTCGTAGACCACCGGCACCAGGACCAGGGACAGGACCGTCGAGGTCAAGAGACCGCCGATCACCGCCACGGCCATGGGCTGTCGGAACTCGGCGCCCTTCTCGAGGGCGAAGGCGGTGGGCAGCATGCCGGCGGCCATGGCCATGGTGGTCATGACGATCGGACGCGCCCGCTCGCGGCAGGCCTCGAGCAGCGCCTCGCGCTGGCTCAGCCCGTCCCGTTCGCGCTCGATGGCGTACTCGACCAGCAGGATCGAGTTCTTGGCGGCCAGGCCCAACAGCATCAGGAAGCCGATCAGCGACGGCACGGACAGAGACAGGTTGAAGATCAGGAGCCCCAGGAAGGCGCCGCCGACCGCGAGCGGCAGGGCCGAGAGGATCACCGCCGGCTTGAAGAACGAGCGGAACAGCAGGACCAGCACGCCGAAGATCATCGAGACCCCGGCGAACAGGGCCAGGCCGAACGAGCTGAACAGCTCCTGCATGGCCTGCAATTGACCGCGCTCGGCCGGCTGCACGGCCGAGGTCGGGTCCTGCTTGATCTTCTTCATGATCGGCAGTTTCTGGATCTCGGCGAAGGCGGGGCCCTGGACCGTGCCGTTCAACTCGGCCTGGACGGCTTGCTGGCGCTTGCGGTTCAGGCGGTCGATCCGCGCGGGACCGGCCTGGAATTCGACATCGGCGACGGCGTCGAGGGTGGTGAGGCCGCCGGCGGCGGTCGGCACGCGCAGCGACCTGATCTGGGCGAGGTCGGCCCGGGCATCGGCCGGCAGGCGGATGCGGATCGGGATGCGGCGCTCGCCGGCGGTCAGCTTGGCGACGTTGGCGTCGATGTCGCCGACCGTGGCCACTCGGGCCACCTGGGCGATGGAGTCGACCGAGACGCCCAGGCGCGCGGCGTCGGCGGCGCGCGGCCGGATCACCACCTCGGGCCCGGTCGGCGGAACCGTGGGCCGCGGATCGGCGATCAGCGGCAGGGTTCGCATCTCCTTCTCCAGCTCCAGCGCGGCCTTCTGCAGGGCCACCGGATCGTTGGAGGTCAGGACCTGCTCGATCCCGGCGCCACCTTGGAAGTCCAGAAAGCCGACGCGGGCGTCGGGGATTTCACGCAGCGCCTTACGGGTCTGGTTCTTGAGGTCGTCGCCCTTGAAGCTGCGATGCTCGTCCAGCAGCACGATCACCGTGCCGTCGCGCAAGTCGTTGCTGCCGCCGCTGCCGAACCCGGGACCTCCGGTCGCGGCGGTGGAGCCGACCTGGGTGAAGACGCCGCGCACGCCTGGGCGGCCTTCGAACACCTTGGTGATGCGATTGGCCGTGGCCTCCATGTCCGGGACCGTCGCGCCGGGCGGCCCCTGGAGGTTCACGTAGATGTAGTCCGGGTCGCCGGCCGGCTGGAAGCCGGTGGGCAGCAGCGGAGTCAGGAACAGCGAGCCGACGAACAGCACGCCGCCGAACACCGAGGCGACGATGCGATGGTCGAGCGCCCATTCCAGGGCGCGGCGATAGCGGCCCTCGAACGGCTTGCGCGGATGCGGCGCGCGGGCGGGCTTGAGGAAATAGGCCGCCATCAGCGGGGTCAGCAGACGGGCGACCACCAGCGAGAAGATCACCGCCACCGAGACCGTGAGGCCGAACTCGCGGAAGAACTGGCCGGCCATGCCCTTCATGAACGAGACGGGGGTGAACACCACCACGATGGCCATGGTGGTGGCCACGACCGCGAGTCCGATGGCGTCGGCGCCTTCCATGGCCGCGTCGAAGGGCCGCCGGCCCTGGGCCACGCGCTTCTCGATGTTCTCGATCTCGACGATGGCGTCGTCGACGAGGATCCCGATGACGAGAGTGAGCGCCAGCAGGGTCACCACGTTCAGCGAGAACCCGAACAGGGCCATGACGAAGAATGTCGGGATCAGCGAGATCGGCATGGCGAGCGCCGTGATCATCGTGGCCCGCCAGTCGCGCAGGAACATGAACACCACGATGGCCGCGAGGATCATCCCCTCGAGCAGGACGTGCTGGGTGGCTTTGAAGCTGGCGCGGGTCTCGTCGACAGACGAGAAGATCCGCACGAACTTCACCCCCGGATGGTCCTTCTCCATCTTGGCGAGGGTCTTGATAACCTCGTCGTCGACCGAGACGTCGCTGGAGTCCTTGGTCTTCATGACCTGGAAGCCGACGACGGGGCGATTGTTGAAGCGGGCGAAGCCACGCACCTCGGAGGAGCCGTCGCCGACCTCGGCCACGTCGGTCAGCTTGACGAACTTGCCGGCCGCGGTGGGGATCTGGAGCGCACGCAGGCGGTCGAGGGTGTTGACCGCGCCCAGGACGCGCAAAGTCTGCTCGCGGCCGCCCACCTGGACCCGACCGCCTGCCGCGTCGAGATCGAAGCCGCGCAGGGCGTTGTTGACCGCCGCGGCGGTCAGGCCGTGGGAGGTCAGCTTGTCGGAGTCGACGATGACGTTGATCTCGCGGTTCACCCCGCCGACGCGGGAGATCTGCGAGACGCCCTTGGCGGCCTGGAGGCCCCGGCCGACCGTGTCGTCGATGAACCACGACAAATCGGAATCCGACATGCCCGGCGCCTCGACCGCGTAGGTCAGGATCGGCTGGCTGTCCAACTCGATGCGGGTGACCGTCGGTTCGTCGATCTCGCGCGGCAGGTTGGCGCGGACCTGGTCGATCCGCGAGCGCACGTCGTCGGTCTTCTTCTGCAGATCCTGGCCGAGCTCGAACTCGATAGAGGTGGTCGAGACCCCCTGGGTGACCGTCGAATAGATGTTGCGCGCGTCGGAAATGCCGGCCAGCGCATCCTCGACGGGCCGCGTGATCTGGGTCTCCATTTCCGCCGGGGCCGCGCCGTTCTGGGTGACGGTCACCGCCACTACGGGAAACTGCACGTTCGGGAACTGTTTCACCGCCAGGCCGCCGTAGGCGATCACCCCGGCCATGACGAGAGCGATGAACAGCACCGCCACGGGGACGGGATTCTTGATCGCCCAGGCGGAGATACGCATCCCGCCGCCCGAGCCTTCGTGGGGCGTGTGGCTCATTTGGCGGCATCCAGGGTCGGCCGCACCAGGTCGCCGTCCAGCAGGAAGGCGGACGCGCTCTGGATCACCAGCGACCCGGCAGGCGGCCCCTTGGTGAGGGCCACCAGGCCGCCGCCGCGCAAGCCGGTCTGCACCGTCACGCGCTTCACCCGGTTGTCGGCGCCCACGACCATGACGCTGGCGCCGTCGGCGTCATAGCGCACGGCGGTCTCGGGAACGGCGAGCAGGTCCGCCCCGGCGTCGCCGAACTGGGCGCGGCCGTAGCCGCCGGAGCGGATGTCGGCGCGCACCGGCAGGCGGATCCGCACGGAGCCAAGCTTGGTCTGGCTGGACAGCTGGGGCGAGACCACGCGCACGACGCCATCGGCGGTCGCGCCGTTGGTCAGGGTGACGTTGGCATGCTGGCCCGGGCGGACATGTCCGAGGTCCTGCTCCGACAGGTCGGCGCGCAGCTCGATCTCGCCGTCCTGCGCGATGCGGAACCAAGGAGCCGAACCGGTGGCGGTCTGGTCACCCGGGCGGACCGCACGCTCCAGCACCAGGCCGGAGACCGGGGCGGTGACGGTGAGCTTCTTGGCGCGGGTCTCGATGTCGCGTGCCGCGGCGGCCTGGGCGTTGGCGGTGGCCCGGGCGGCCCGGGCCTGGAAGCGGCGCTGTTCGAGCTGTTCCTGGGACAGCACGCCCTGACCGTCGAGATCCTTGACCCGCGCGGCCTGGGCTTCGGCCTGCTCGGCCTGGACAGCGGCCTGGGCCGCCAGGGCCTTCTGCTGCTCGAGCTGCGAGGTGATCAAGGCGCGGTCGATTTCGACCAGGGGCTGGCCGGCCTTGACCCACTGGCCCTCGTCGACCAGCACGCGGGCGACCCGGAAGCCGGAGACCTCCGGCAGGACGGCGATCTCCTCGCGCGGCAGCAGGACGCCGTCGGCGGCGACGGCGCCGACGATGGGGCGGGCCGCGATCTTGACCACCTTCACGGCCCGGGCGCGTTCGGCCTCGGATTCCTTGACCTGCTTGTTGCGCCCGCAGGCGGCCAGGGGCGCGGTGGCGACCGCCAGGACGGCGAGGGCGAGGACGATATTGCGAGCGGGCATCTTCTAGCGAGCCTCTTTGTCGGTGGGCGTGTCGGAGGCAGGCCAGCCGCCGCCCAGGGCCTTGTAGGTCTGAACCGCACGCCGCAGCGCCTGAACCTGGGCGCCGGTGAGTTGCGATCGGGTGGAGCGCCAGGTCTGTTCGGCGCCCAATGTGGTCTGCAGGTCGTTCAGGCCGCGCGCATAGCCCGTGCGGGCCGCCTCGAAGGCGCGGCGGGCGCGAACTTCCCCGTCGGTCAGCAGGTCGACGCGGCGACGGTCGGAATCCAGCCGGACCAATGCGCTGTCGGCCTCGCCATAGGCGGTCTGCACCGCCTTCTCGTAGGCGATCACGGCCTGTTCGGTGCGCGCGTCCTGGGCCTTGAGGTCGGACAGCATCTTGGGGATCGACAGGACCGGCTGGGTCACCTGGGCGCCGATCGACCAGTAGCGCGTGCCCGAGGAATAGCCCGGCTGCTTGACCTTCTGGACCCCGATCCCCGGCGTGAAGTCGAAGGTCGGGAAGAAGGCCAGTTCGTCATAGATCTTGCGTCCGACCTGGGAGGCGATGCGGGCGCGGGCCTCGCGCACGTCGGGCCGGCGGGCGAGGAGGTCGCTGGGCAGGGTCGCCGGGACCTGCGGCACCTGGCCGATGGTGGTTCCGATCGGGACAGAGGCCGTGGGATCGACACCGCGCCCGACCAGGACCAACAGGGTGCGCTGGGTGGCCTGAAGCTCGGCCGCCAGGCTGGCCGCCTGGGCCTTGGCCTGGGCCAGGTCGCCGGCCACGCGGTCGGCGTCGGCGGTGGACCCCAGGCCGCGGTTGGCCTTCTCCTCGGCGACGCGCGACAGGTCGCTCTCGATACGGACCGTCTCGTTGGCGTCCTCGAGCTGGATGGCGAGGCCGCGGGCCTGGAAGTAGGTGTCGGCCACGTTGGCGGCCAGGCTGGAGCGGGTCGCTTCGTAGTCGAACCGCGCCGCGGCCGTATCGCCTTTGGCGGCCTTTGCGACGGCGAAGATGCGGCCGAAGAGGTCGACCTCCCAGCTGACGTTCAGGTTCGCCGTCGCGGTGGTGCTGGCCCCGTTGGACGTGAAGCCCGGGATGTTGATCACCGTGCCCGAGGTCTGGGTGGTGTGGGTTTCCTTAGAGGAACCGGAGGCGTTGCCCTGGGGCAGGAAGGCGATCAAGGCGCTGTCGGCCGTGACCCGCGCCTCGCGCAGCCGGGCGGCGGCCGAGCGAGCGTCCGGGCTCTGCTTCAGGGCCTGGTCGACAAGGGTGTCGAGTTGCGGGTCGCCGAACTGGGTCCACCACGCCTCAAGCACGGTGGCCGGCAGGCTGGAGGACACGGCGGCGGCTCGCGGGGCCTCGTAGGCGCCGGGCAGGCGTTCGTCCGGCTTACGCGCGCCCGCGCACGCGGCGAGCGCGAAGCAGGCCAGGCCGGCGGTCAAAGTGGCGGCTGGTCGCATGGTCTCTTCAGATCGTCTTGGCCCCGCGAATCGCCGCCGAGCATATCGGCATTGGGGAGGCGCGACGCGGGTCCTGGCTCCTTTTCCGCCCCTTGACCATAACTGAACGCCGCTAGGATTGCAGTGTCGAAATATATCGGATCGTGCTGCGGAACGTGTCCCGCAAGCCGCGCTCCGGCTAGCGCGCGACGAGGCTTGCCCCTAAGGTCCGGGGCATAACCGTCTCCACTTGAGTGTATCCATGAAACGACTGCTCCTGGCCGGCGCTTCCGCCTGGGCCATTTTCGCCCTGCCCGCGCTGGCCGCCGACCTCGATCCCACGCGCATCGCCGACCATGTCAAGGTGCTGGCCTCGGACGCCTTCGAGGGCCGCGGCCCGGCGACCGAAGGCGAGGTCAAGACGGTCAAGTACATGGCCGAACAGTTCAAGGCGGCCGGCCTGGAGCCGGGCGGCGATCTGCAGAAGGAAGGCAACCGCGCCTGCACCCAGGACGTGCCGCTGGCGCAGTTCGACAACAAGGGCGAGGTGAAGTCGGGCGTCGTCGTCAACGGCAAGGCCCAGGCCTGGACCCAGGGCGAGCAGATCGCCATACGCGCCGCTCAGACCGGCGCGACCCATGTCAGCATCAAGGACGCGCCCGTCGTGTTCGTCGGCTACGGCGTGAAGGCGCCCGAGCGGAACTGGGACGACTTCAAGGGCATGGACCTGCACGGCAAGATCGCCCTCGTGCTGGTCAACGACCCCGACTACGAGACCGGCGAAGGCGACTTCGGCGGCAAGGCCATGACTTACTACGGCCGCTGGACCTACAAGTACGAGGAGGCCGCGCGCCAGGGCGCCCTGGGCTTCATCGTGATCCACGAGACCGGCCCGGCGAGCTATGGCTGGAACACGGTCAAGAACTCCAACACCAACACCGTCTTCGACATCATCCGCGACAAGCCCGAGTTGGCGCACGCGCCCATCGAGGCCTGGATCCAGCGCGACGTGACGGTGGACCTGTTCAAGGCCGCCGGCCTCGACTTCGAGGCGCTGAAGAAGCAGGCCCAGACCCGCGATTTCAAGCCGGTGGTGCTGAACGGCGTGACCTTCAACGCCGATGTCGATGTCGACGTGAAGAAGATCGTCTCGCACAACATCGTGGGCGTCCTGCCGGGAACCAAGCACCCCGACGCGAACGTGATCTACACCGCCCACTGGGACCACCTGGGCGTCGGCCTCCCCGACTCCAAGGGCGACAGGATCTACAACGGCGCCCAGGACAATGCGCTCGGCTCGGCGACCTTGATCGAGATCGCCCGCGAGTTCGCCAAGGCGCCGCGCACCGAGCGCTCGGTGGTGTTCCTGTCGGTGACCGCCGAGGAGAAGGGCCTGCTGGGCTCGGAATACTACGCCGCCAATCCGCTCTATCCGCTGGCCAAGACGGTGGGGAACATCAACATGGACGGCGGTTCGACCGCCGGCCCGGCGCGCAACTTCACCACCTCGGGCAATGCGGCGCTCACCCTGCAGGACGACCTGATCGAGGTCGGCAAGGCGCACGGCAAGGTCTACACGCCCGATCCGCGTCCGGGCGCGGGCAGCTTCTTCCGCTCGGACCACTTCTCGTTCGCCAAGCGGGGAGTGCCGGCCATCTCGTTCGGCGCCGGCCAGGACCTGGTCGACGGCGGGCTGGAGCGCGGCCAGCAGCTGGCCAAGGACTATGTGACCTACCGCTACCACCAGCCGGCGGACGAATATTCGCCCGACTGGAACCTGAAGGGCGTGGCCCAGGACGGCGGCATGCTGTTCGATCTGGGCTACAAGCTGGCCAATTCGCGCGAGTGGCCGGAGTGGAAGGCGGGCTCGGAGTTCAAGGCCGAGCGCGACAAGTCCGCCGCCGAGCGCAAGTAGGAGCGATCCAGATGGCGGCGGCGATGGGCAAGATCCGGGCGGGGATCGGAGGCTGGACCTTCGAGCCCTGGCGCGGGACCTTCTATCCGGGCGACCTCAAGCAGGCCGACGAGCTCAGCTACGCCAGCCGCCATCTCACCTCCATCGAGATCAACGGCACCTACTATTCAAGCCAGAAGCCGGAGACCTTCGCCAAGTGGGCCGCGAGCACGCCCGAGGACTTCGTCTTCTCGGTGAAGGCCTCGCGGTTCTCGACCAACCGCAAGGTCTTGGCCGACGGCAAGGAGTCGATCGACCGCTTCCTGAACCAGGGGATCACCGAACTCGGCCATCGGCTGGGGCCGATCGTCTGGCAGTTCATGGCCACCAAGAAGTTCGACGCGGACGACTTCGCGGGCTTCATGGCCCTGCTGCCCGACACCCTGGACGGGCTGTCGCTGCGCCATTGCCTGGAGG
>CAMFIW010000042.1 GCA_945952355.1 uncultured Phenylobacterium sp.
GCAGCGTCAGATGTGTATAAGAGACAGATGCGCTCCTGGCTGAAGCTCAGGCCCGCGAGAACCTCGCGGGCGCGGGCGTCCAGCGCATAGCCGTCGAGTTCCTCGAACCGCTCCTGGACCTCGCCGTAGCGTTCGATGAGGGCTTCGAGCTCGTCCGCCTGGCCGGGATCGACCATGGCCGCCTCGAGATGGGCCATCTCGGTGGCGAGCGCGCTCACGGGGCCGACGCCGTCCATCACCGCGGCGACGGCGCTCTGGCCCGACATCTCGCCGACATCCTGGCTGAAATAGCCGATCTTCATGCCGGCATCGATCGCGACCACCCCGTCGTCGGGCTGCTCCTGGCCGGTGATCATGCGGAAGAGGGTGGTCTTGCCGGCGCCGTTCGGGCCGACGAGCCCGACCTTCTCGCCCTTCTGGACGCCCATCGAGGCTTCGATGAACAGGATCTGGTGGCCGTTCTGCTTGGAGATGTTTTCGAGGCGGATCATGGGGCGGCCTGCTAGCGCGGGCCGGCGGAGAACGCCAGGGGGAGGGGCGGCCTGCGACGTCTGGGATCGCCCTCTCGCCCGAGTCCTCTCCCCCTCGGTGGGGGAGAGGATCCAGCGGGGGGCTCAGTTCCGGAAGCTGGGGTCGATGCGGTCGAGCTTGCGGAGCAGGGCCGGCCAGGCGAGCTCCTCGGCGAGGCGCTTCATGCCGGCGGGGGCGGTCTGGTGCTCGACCTTCTCCTCGACGCCCTGGGGCGGGTTGTAGAGGCGCTCGCGGCCGGCGGTGAGCATCATGACCTGGGCCTCGCAGGCGCGCTCCAGATAGTACATGCGCAGGAAGGCCTGGGGGACGCTCTCGCCCACGGTCAGCGTGCCGTGGTTGCGCAGGATCATGGCGTTCTTGGTCCCGAGGTCGGCGACCAGGCGCTCGCGCTCGCCCAGGTCCGTCGCGATGCCCTCGAAGTCGTGATAGGCGACATCGTGGCGGGCGATCATCGCCGTCTGGGTGTGGGGCAGGAGCCCTTCGTCCATGGCCGAGACCGCCTGGCCGTGCGGGGTGTGCAGGTGCATGACCGCATGGGCGTCGTCGCGGCCCATATGGATGGCCGAGTGGATGACGAAGCCGGCCTTGTTGACCGGCTGGCGGGCCGCCATCACCCGATTGCCTTCGGTGTCGATCTTCACCAGGGACGAGGCGGTGATCTCGTCGAACATGTGGGTGTAGGGGTTGATCAGGAAGTGATGTTCCGGCCCCGGCACGCGCGCCGACAGGTGGGTGAAGATCAGGTCGTCCCAGCCATAGTGGGCGACGAGACGGTAGGCGGCGGCGAGGTCGACGCGCAGCGCCCATTCCTCCTCCGAGACCTGGTCGCGGACATTGTCCGGGCTGGGGGCGATGGCGGTCATGGCGTTCATGGCGGGGGCTCCGATGGGGTCGGCCGCTTCTGTCATCGGTCGGCGTCGGCAATTGTCGCCGAATTGACAATTGGCGACGAAGGGCGCCCTTGGGGCCATGCCGAGTTCGGATCCCTGGTTCGCCTCCGTCCCGCTCGAACGCCGCGAGGCGCTGCTGGCGCGCGGGCGGGAGAGCCGGGCCGCGCCGGGAACGCGGGTCTATGACCTGGGCGATCCGCCCGACGGGCTGTGGTGCGTGCGCGAGGGCGAGGTGCGGCTGGTCTCCTATCCCGCCGTGGGGGTCGAGTCCCTGGCGCTGATCCTGGGACCCGGCGCCTGGTTCGGCGAGCTGTCGGTGATCGACGGCGGGCCGAGGCCGCACGACGCGGTGGTGGTGAAGCCCGCGCGGCTGTTGCACGTGACCCTGGCGGCGGTCGAGCAGGTCGCGACCGAACATCCGCTTCTCTATCGCGACCTGGGGGTCCTGATCTGCTCACGCCAGCGCGGCGCGCTGGAGGCGCTCGGGCGCTTCATCGCCCAGCCGATCCCGGTGCGGGTCGCGCGCACGCTCGCCGGGTTGGCCCGCGCCTCCGGCGGGGAGGAAGTGCAGATGCGCCAGGAGGATCTCGCCACCATGGTGGGTGTCTCGCGCCAGACGGCGAACAAGGCGCTGAGGTCCCTGGAGGCGGCCGGGGCGGTGGAACTGCGCTATGGGCGCGTGCGGGTCGTGGATGCGGGGCTCCTGCGGCGGTTGGGGCGGCCTGGCGACTGACATTGGCGCGTGTCCCGCCGCGCCTGGCAGGGGTCTCGCCATGCTCCGCGCGGCTGCAGGGAGCGGCCAAGGCGCGGCCGGCGCGGTGGCCCGCGCCGGCATGTCGTCTCAGGGCGCGGCGCGCTTGCGCAGATCCGGCAGGAGACCGGCGAGTAGGCCGATGGCGGGGAGGAAGGCGCAGACCTGGTAGACGGTCTCGATGCCGGCGCGATCGGCGAGTTCGCCGAGCACCGCTGCCCCCAGCCCGCCCATGCCGAAGGAGAAGCCGAAGAACAGGCCGGAGATCATGCCGACCCGGCCAGGCGCGAGCTCCTGGGCGTAGACCACGATGGCCGGAAAGGCGGAGGCCAGCAGGAGACCGATCAGCACCGAGAGTGGGCCGGTCCAGAACAGGCTGGCGTGGGGCAGCAGCAGGGTCAGCGGCAGGACCCCCAGGATCGAGGCCCAGATCACGTACTTGCGGCCGATGCGGTCGCCGACCGGGCCGCCGAGGACGGTGCCGACCGCCACCGCGCCCAGGAAGGCGAACAGGTGGAACTGGGCCGCCTCGACCGACAGGCCGAACCGGTGGATCAGGTAGAAGGTGAAGTAGCTCGTCAGGCTGGCCAGGTAGACGTACTTCGAGAAGATCAGGGCCAGCAGGATGGCGATGCCCCTGGCGGCCGCGCCGCGCGGCAGGTCGAGGTGGGCCGCCTGACCCGCCCCGCCGGCGGCCAGCCGCGCCAGGCCGTGGTGGCGATACCACTGGCCGACGTTCCACAGGATGGCGCAGGACAGCAGGGCCAACAGGGCGAAGAAGGCCAGGCTGGACTGGCCATAGCGCACGACCACGATGGCCGCGGCCAGGGGGCCCAGCGCAGAGCCGGCGTTGCCGCCGACCTGGAACAGGGACTGGGCGAGCCCGTGGCGTCCGCCCGCCGCCATGCGGGCGACGCGCGAGGATTCCGGGTGGAAGACCGACGATCCCATGCCGAGGATCGAGGCGCCAACCAGCAGGAGGCCGTAGCTGTGCGCCATGGACAGCACGACGAGGCCGGCCAGGGTGAACAGGGCGCCGCCCGGCAGGGCCATCGGCGTCGGGCGCTTGTCGGCATAGAGGCCGATCAGCGGCTGCAGGATCGAGGCGGTGACCTGGTAGGCCAGGGTGATCAGGCCGATCTGGGCGAAGGAGAGGTGAAGGCCGGTCTTGAGGTTCGGATAGATGGCCGGAAGCAGCGACTGCATCATGTCGTTGAGCAGATGGCAGAAGCTGATCGCGAGGATCACGCCGAACACCGTTTCGGCGGCCGCGGGGGCGGGGGCGATACGGGCCTGGTCGGTCTCGGCGGTCATCTGTCGGGTTCCTCTCGTGGGAGGCCTGCGATAGGGAAGGCGGAGCTGGCCCGCATTCCTGGGTGGGTCATTCGGCTTCGCGAGTGGGACAGCATGGCCAAGCCCTGGCTCAATCCGGACGACTATGACGAGACGCCCCGGCCGGTGGTGGCGATCGGCAACGAGTATCCGCCGTCCTTCGAGCTGGACTGGCATAGCCACCGGCGCGGCCAGCTGCTCTATGCGGCCAATGGCGTGGTGGTGGTGAGCACGCCGCAGGGCGCCTGGATCGCCCCGCCGGAGCAGGCGGTGTGGACCCCGGCCGGCGTGCCGCACGCGGTGCGGATGGTGGGCGCGGTGAGCACGCGCAGCCTGCAGATCGCGCCGGAAGCCGCGGATATCCTTGGCGAAACCAGCCTGGTGATCGCGGTCTCGCCGCTGCTGCGCCACCTGCTGATCTCGGCCTGCGAGATCGAGCCGGAATACGACGAGGCGGGTCGCGACGGGATGGTGATGGACCTGCTGCTGGCGGAGCTGGCGCGGGCCGAGCGGCTGCCGCTGGCCGCGCCGTTTCCGAAGACGCCGGCCCTGGCGCGCAAGTGCCACGCCTTCCTGGAGAAGCCCGAGCCGCACGACACGATCGACGGCTGGTGCGCCGAGCTCGGCATGGGGCGGCGCGCCTTCACCCGGCTGTTCCGCCGCGAGACCGGGATGAGCTTCGGCGAATGGCGGCAACAGGCCTGCCTGCTGGTGGCGCTGCCCAGGCTGGCGGCGGGCGAGGCGGTGACCACCGTGGCGCTGGACCTCGGCTATGACAGCCCGGCGGCGTTCTCGACCATGTTCAAGCGGATGCTGGGCGCCTCGCCGAACAGCTACCGGCCGGGCGGCGCCTCACGACAGGGCTTGCGTGACGCGCGCGCCGCTGGCGCATAGACGGCAGGAAAACCAGGAACCGCCACCATGCTCACCGTCCATCACCTCGGCATCTCGCAGTCCGAACGCATCGTCTGGCTCTGCGAGGAGCTGGAGATCCCCTACGAGCTGAAGGTCTACGAGCGCGACCCGGTCACGCGGCTGGCCCCGGCGGACTACAAGGCGCTGCATCCGGTGGGCACGGCGCCGATCATCACCGACGGCGATGTGGTGCTGCCGGAGTCCGGCGCGATCATCGACTACATCATCGGCAAATACGGAAACGGGCGGCTCGCCGTGGGGCCGGGCGCGAAGAATTTCGCCGACTACCTATTCTGGTTCCACTTCGCGAACGCCTCGATGATGCCGCGCCAGTCGGTGCGGATGGGCCAGCCGTCGACCGGCGAGGAGACGCCGCGCGCGCGGTTCATGCGCGAGCGTTCGGAAAAGGCCTGGGACTTCGTGGAGCAGCGGCTGGGCGAGGCGGCCTATTTCGCCGGCGACGAGCTGACGGCGGCCGACATCATGTGGGGCTTCACCCTGACCACCATGCGCTATTGGGCGCCGGTCGACATCTCCGACAAGCCGAACATCCTGGCCTATCTCCAGAAGATCGGGGCGCGGCCGGCCTATCAGCGCGCCATGGCCAAGGGCGACCCCGGCATGACACCGATGCTGACTTGAGAGGCGTGACGGCGGGGAGCCCCGAGCCGTGACGCCTGAGGAGGTCGCCGCGTGGCTGAGGGGCGCCGGGCTGGACATCGCGGTTGGCGAGATCTGCGTCGAGGCCCGCGAGAACAGATGGCTCGCACGGCTGCCTGGCGAGCGGATGGCGTGGTTTCCGATGAACCCGACCGGAGCGGCGCGCCTGGGCCGGGAACGCGCGGTGTTGCGAGTGATTGCGGCGCGCTGCGAATTTCGCGTGCCGCGGTTGCTGCACGAGGACGTCGCAGGCTGGGACCTTAGGGCGGCGGTGACGGGGGTCTACGACCCGCCGACGCTGTATCGGAGGGTGTTGGCGGAGCCGGGACTGGCCGCCCGACTCGGCGCCGACATCGGTCGCGCGATCGCGGAGCAGCATTTGAAGATCGGTCTCGCCGATTTTCCGGCCATCCCGGACCGGCCGAGCTGGCCGCCACCCGATGATTGGCTGTGGGCGCGGCTCCCCCGCGTAGTGCGCGGCGATGACCTGATGGCGCGGCTCAAGGCCTGCTTGGACCGGTATGCCGGCGCGCAGGATGGAACGCGGGTGCTGACCCATGGGGACCTCGGCCTGCACAACCTCGTGCTCGATCCGACAACAGAAGGCCTGGCGGGAATCTTCGACTATGACGGCGCCGCGCTCGGCGACCGGCACCATGATTTCAAGTATTTGGTGTTAGATCAGGGTGCGCAGGGATTGCTGGAGGCGGCGATCTCGGCCTACGAGCCGCTGACGGGCGCGGACATCGATCGGAGGCGGGTATGGCTCTACAATACCGCCTGCGGCATCGGCTTCCTAGCGTTCCGCGATGGCCATGCGGCAGACGAAGCCTGGTGCGGGCGGACCTTGGCGGAAGACCTGGCTTGGGTCGAGAACGGGTTGGCGCGGCTCGGACTCTGAAAGGCGGCTCACCCCGCCGCGCGCTGGCGGGTCTCGGCGGGGGCGTGGCGGAGAAAGGCGAGGAGTTCGGCGATGTCCCGAGCGGCCACGGGGTGGCCGGCCTCCTCGGCGCCGCGGCCGGTCTCGAGCGCTGACTGATAGATTTGGCGTGCGCGAATGATGGTGGGCGCGATCGGCTGCTTGAGCACCGAGAGCGCCTTCAGCGCGCGGCGGACGGCGGGAGCCTCGACCCCGTCGCGCGGGGCGGGCGCCTGGTTCAGGACCAGGAGCAAGGGCTTGTGCAGGCGGCGCACCATCAGAACAGACTCGATGGCGGCGGCGAGGTCGAGATAGGTGGGCCGGACAACGACAAGCGACAGGTCGGCGAGCACGATGGCCTTCGCGCCGTCCTCGGCGACGCCGGCCGCGGTGTCGATCATCATCAGGTCGCAGCCTTGGCCCAGCGCCTCCATCTGCAGGTTGGCGAGACGCACGCCGGTCGTGGCGACGGTCTGGGGCCCCAGGGCCTGGCGTGGGCGCAGGGCCTCGACGGCGGAGCGCTGGGGGTCGACGTCGGCGATCAGGACATTGAGGCCGCGCAGGTGCGCGGCGAGCGCCAGGTGCACGCCCAGCGTGGTCTTGCCCGAGCCGCCCTTGCGGGCGATCAGAGCGATCGTGAACATCGCCTCGTCCGTGTCGCGCCCCACGCCATAACGAATGGGGCCGCCAAGCGTTGCGCTAGGGCGTCACGCTGAGCGCGGAGTTCGGCGTTTCAAAGGCTTGACGCCTGACAGGGTGTCGCGTCGAGCCATGCGAGGATCTGGGGGTTGAGCTCCCGGGGATAGGTGTGGCTGAGGTCCTCGATCTCGCGATAGGTGACGGATGCGCCGGCGGCGGCGAGCGCGTCGCGGGCGTCGCGGGCCATCTGGACCGGAAACATCCAGTCGAGCGCGCCGTGGGCGAGGTGGATCGGCAGGCCGGCGAGGCGCGCCGGATCGGCCATCTGAGCCAGCATCGGATGGAAAGCGGCCGCGATCGGCGCCAGGTGGGTGAAGGGGCAGTCCGGCTCCAGCCCGCTGACATAGGAAAAGGTGCCGCCGTCGCTCATGCCGGTGAGCAGCATGCGAGTGGAGTCGATGTTCCAGCGATCGCGGACCATCTGGAGCATCCGGCCAAGGTTTGGAGTGTCGACGTCGGGGCCGGTCAGCGCCCAGGTCTCGCCGAGGGCGGTGGGGGAGACGACGATGGCGCCGTGGCTCCGTGAGTCTCGCAGCCAGCTCCACAGGAAGCCGCGGCCGTGGCCGGAGCCTCCATGCAGGGCGACGACCAGGGGCCAGGCGCGGTCGGGCGTGTAGTACTCCGGCACATAGAGCGAGAAGCCGCCGCGCGCGGCGGACTCGTTGGCGAGATGCGCGACGCCGACGTCGTCACGGGGTGGGGCCTCGGCGAGGCGGGCCAGCAGGGCCGTATCGTCTCGGACGGCGGGCTCCAGGAAGTAGCGGCTGACCGGGGGCAGTCCGTCGGCGAGGGCGTAGAGGGCCTCCTGCGCGCGGGGGATGTGGCGCAGCCCCCGGAAGACGGCGCGCAGGTCCGACGCCTCGGGGGCGCGCAGCTCGGCGAAGGCGGTGAGAGTTTCCTTCGCAGCGAAGTCGAGGAGGTCGCGGGCGCCGGCGAGTTCGGACGGCCAGGCCGCGAGACGGGAGCGGGCGGCGGCGAGTTCGGCTTCCGGGGTCCCGATGGCCGCCAGGACCTGCGCGACCTGCGGCGGATGCAGGTGGCGGGCGACGAAGCCCAGCGCCTCCAGGCTTTCCAGGAGGGGCGGCAGCAAGGCCATGAGGTCGTCGAGATGGCGATCGTCCATGGGCGATCATCGCGCCCTATCGCACGGGAAAGGCAAGAGGCCCGTCCGAGCGGTTCGTCAGGCGCCGGGGCGGCGCGCGCGGAACAGGAAGCGCTCTATGAAGCCCCAAAGCTCGGCCACTTCCTGAGCGGCGGCGGGATCGTCGCCTTCCTCGGCGGAGCGGCCGGTTTCCAGAATGGTCTGGTAGACCGCACGGGAGCGGAGAATGGCGGGGACGACCGGCAGGCGCATCAGGGCCAGGGCCTGCAGCGCGCGCTTGACCGCAGGCGCCTCGATCCCGCCGCGCGGATGCGGCGCCTGGTTCACGACGATCATCGCCGGCTTGCGCAGCCGCCGCACCGTCTCGACGGTCTGCACGGCGGCTGCGAGGTCGAGGAAGGTCGGCCGCAGGATGAGCAGCGACAGCTCGGCGAGCACTATGGCGTTGGCGACATCCTCGACCGCGCCGGCCGCGGTGTCGATGACCACGAGATCGGCGCCGTCGCGCACCGCGCCCATCTGCAGGGCGAAAAGCTTGGGACCCGTGGTGTCAGTGCGCTGTGGGCCCTCCGCCTGGCGGCCCTTGAGCACTTCCAGCGCCGATCGCTGGGGGTCGGTGTCCGCCACCAGGACCTTGAATCCGCGCAGGTGGGCGGCCAAGGCCAGGTGGGTCGCCACCGTGGTCTTGCCCGATCCGCCCTTGCGGGCGATCACGGCGATCGTACGCATCCCCGCCTGAACCCCTTCGCGCACCGGTTCGATGCGTCGCGCGACATGCCAGAGCTTATTTTCGTGACAGAATTTCGCGGGCTCGCCCGGTGGGCGACATCGAGGGACCGGCGGGGCGGCGCGGCGGCGCCCAGCTTTCGGGCAAGTCGGCTTGCGAACCTAGTCGAACCGTGCGACATCTTTGTTGATACCGGTGTCAATCCATTGCAAATCGTGATGACACCGGTGTCATAGAGGAAACGGCAGGACGGCGCCGACTTCGGCGCCAGACCTTCGGCTCGCACCGCAGGCGGTCTTGCAAGGGAGGGACATATGGTCCGGTCTTGGACGAATGCATCGCTGGGCGGCGCCTCGCTCTGCGCGCTGAGCCTCGCGATCGCGGCGCCGGCGCTGGCGGCCGAAGCGCCCGCCGCCTCGAACGAGGTCGAGGAGTTGGTGGTCACCGGCTTCCGCGGCAGCCTGCAGCAGGCCCTGACCCAGAAGAAGGATGCGGCGGTCGCCGTCGACACCATCCTGGCCGAGGACATCGGCAAGTTCCCGGACCTGAACCTCTCGGAATCGATCCAACGCATCCCCGGGGTCGCTCTGGCGCGTGATGCGGGCGAGGGCCGGCAGATCTCGGTCCGGGGACTGGGCCCCAACTTCACGCGCGTGCGGATCAACGGCCTGGAAGCCCTGACCACCACCGGCAGTTCGGACGCCGCCGGCGGCACCAACCGAGGCCGCTCGTTCGACTTCAACGTCTTCGCTTCGGACCTCTTCAACGCGATCACGGTGCGCAAGACGGCTGAGGCGGCGACGGAGGAGGGCTCGCTGGGCGCGACGGTCGACCTGACCACGGCCCGGCCCTTCGACTACAAGGGCTTCAAACTCGTGGCCTCGGCCCAGCAGGGCTACAACGACCTGTCGGAGAAGTATAATCCGCGGGGCGCCTTCCTGATCTCCAACACCTGGGGCGACGGGACGTTCGGGGCGCTGCTGTCGGTGGCCTACGGCAAGCGCGACACCAAGGATGTCGGGACCTCGACGGTGCGCTGGGCGACCGGCGCGGCCTTCTCGCCGGGCTTCCGCTCGGTCTCGCCGACGGCTGGGATCACCTTGGCCCAGGCCAACGCCGCCTATCATCCCCGCTTCCCGCGCTTCGACGACTACACCGACCATTCCGAGCGGCTGGGCGTGACCGGCTCGCTGCAATGGCGGCCGAACGACGCGACCCTGTTCACGTTCGACGCGCTCCATGCCGACTTCAAGGCGACCCGCGAGGAGCGCTATCTGGAGGCGCCGTCCTTCAGCGTCGGCGGCGCCTGCACCGCGGCGACCACGGCCAGCGGCGCCTGCGGCATCGCCCAGACGGACGTGGTCTCGGGCGTGATCGACGGCAATAACACCCTGGTGAAGGGCAGTTTCAACAATGTGGACCTGCGGGTCGAGGACCGGTTCGACCAGCTCGACACCAAGTTCAACCAGTTCAATCTGCGGGGCGAGCACGAGTTCAGCGACCAGTTCAAGGCCAGCTTCCTGATCGGTCACTCGGAATCCGAGCACAAGAACCCGATCCAGACGACCCTGACCCTCGATCAGTTCAACGTGCAGGGCTACAGCTACGACTACAGCCAGGGGCGCGTGCCGCTGCTGTCCTACGGCACGGCCAACCTGACCAATCCCGGAAGCTGGGTGCTGACCCAGATCCGCGAGCGGCCGCAGTTCGCCAACAACACCTATGACGCCGCCAGCGCCGACGCCGACTATCGGTTCAACGACAATCTGACCGTCCAGGCGGGGCTGAACTACAAGAAGTACGAGTTCGTCTCGCGCGAGCTGCGCCGTTCGAACGGCACGACGACCAACCAGGAGACCATCATCCCGGCCTCGGTCGCGGCGATCCCCCTGTCGAGCTACACCCAGGTGACCAACTTCAACACCTCCGGCCTGGGCGCGCCGGGGGGCAATGCGACGGCGTGGCTGGTTCCGAACCTGTCGGTCGCGTCCTCGGCGCTCGGGCTCTACAACACGTCGGTCTTCCCGCTGGGGCCTGAACCGGCGCTCGGCAACAATAACTCGGTCCGCGAGAAGGACACCGGCGGCTTCGTCGAGGCCGACTGGAAGGCCGAGCTGTTCGGCCTGCCGCTGCGCGGCAATGTGGGCGTGCGCTTCGTCAAGACCGAGCAGTCGGCCAGCGGCTACACCTTCGTCTCGGGCGCGCCGGTGGCGATCACGGTCGACCGCGACTACACCGACACCCTGCCGTCCCTGAACATGGTGCTCGAGGTGCGGCCGGACTTCCTGGTCCGCTTCGGCGCGGCGAAGGTGATGTCGCGCCCGAACCTGGGCAACCTAACGCCCGGCGCGACGGTCAGCGTCTCGGGCGCGACGCGCTCGGTGACCGCTGGTAACCCGAACCTGGACCCATTCCGGGCAAAGGCTTACGACCTTTCCTTCGAGTGGTACTTCAACAAGGACTCGCTGCTCTCGCTGGCCCTGTTCGAGAAGAAGATCGACAGCCTGGTGCAGACGCTGTCGACCACCGGGCCGTTCACCGGCAACGCCTTCGGCCTGCCGGACTCGATCGCCGTCGCCGCCTGCGGCGCGGCGGTGGGCTGCAGCCCTTCGGCCAACTGGAACTTCTCGACGCCGGTCAACACCCCGGGCGGCGATCTCGAAGGCTTCGAGATCAACTACCAGCAGGCCTTCACCTTCCTGCCGGGCTTCCTGAGCCATACCGGCGCGCTGCTGAACTACACGCACGTGAAGTCGTCGATCAAATACCTCAACGCGGCGGGGGCCGTGGTCCCTACGAACCACCTCACCGGCCCGTCGCCCGCGCGCT
>CAMFIW010000043.1 GCA_945952355.1 uncultured Phenylobacterium sp.
CCGAATGTTCGCCGCCTTGCCGCTCCTGGCCCTGCCGGTGCTGCTCTACAACCTGGTCGCGCTTACGTTTCCGGGCGGGTTCAAGTCGCCCGAGGCCAGTCCCAGGCTGACCGATCCGCTGTTCTCGATTCCCATGCCCAGCCACGGCCAGTGGCCGGTCACCCTCGGCGACATGCTGCTCGCCGCCTCGCTGGTGGTGCTGTTCATCGAACTGCTGAAATCGACCACCAGCCGCAGCGTGGCGATCGTCAATCACTCGCTGTCGATGGTGCTGTTCATCGGCTGCCTGGTGGAGTTCCTGCTCCTGCCGGCCTGCGCGACCTCCGTCTATTTCCTGATCATGATCATGGTGCTGCTCGACGTGCTGGCCGGCTTCATCATGACCATCGTCGCCGCCCGCCGCGACGTGGACTACCACACCGATCGGGCCTGACCCCGCGAGCCTAGGTGAAGCAGGTGAAGATCAGCGTGACCACGCAGATGTCGAGGAACCGGGCAAAAATGAACATGGTCTGTCCCAGGCCAGATGGTTACCCGTCCGGTAAGCAAGACCCGGGCCACTGATGGCGCTGTTCTTCGACGCGGCCTGGTTCGACGCCAAACTGGCGGAACGCGGGCTTTCGCGCCGCGTCATGGCCGCCGCCGCCGGCCTGAGCGAGGCCGATCTGACCTTGGTCTTCAAGGACCAGAGGGAACTTTCAGCCGGGGAGGTGGCCGCTTTCGCCGAGCTCCTCGGGGAGCCCGCCGCCGAGATCGCGCGCCAGGCGGGCGTCTCGACGCCTGTGCCGGGACAGGGCGCCGAGGCGCGCATCGCGGGCCTGGAAAAGCGGGTCGCCGCCCTGGAGGAGGAGCTTGCTCGGTTGAGGCGGACCTGATCTCCAGGTCCGCCTCGGCCCGCCGATCAGGCCTCCAGAGACTTGATCATGAAGTGGCGCGGGAACATCGGCGCAGGACCGTCGATCTGGCCGAACACTTTGAAGCCCAGGCGCTCATAGAAGGCCCGGGCCTGGAAGGCGTAGGTGTCGAGCCAGATGTTGCGGCAACCTCGGGCCACGGCCTCCGCCTCGGCGCGGCGCATGAGCTCGGTTCCGAGCCCCTGGTCCCGCGAACCCTCAGGCGTCACCAGAAGGCCGATGTAGAACGAGCCCCACAGCGACAGGGCCCAGAGGCCGCCGAGCACCTCGTCGGAGCCGGGCGCTTGGAGGGTCAGAGCGAAGGGCTCGCCCTGGGCGTCGCCCACGGCCTGCTGATTGAACCGCAGCAGCGGCGCCCAGATGGGCATGTAGGCGTCGTCAGGCCGGTCGGCCTGCTGGATGGTGAGTGTCATGTTGGTATCCGAAGGATCGGCCGCCGCGTTGCGTCCGGCCTGGGTCTGAAGGTCTGTTGGTCCAGGCGCGCACAGTCGCTCGCCGGCCGCGGCCGGTCAGACGGGGACGATGCGCGTGAACGCGCTCAGACCGCGATGAAACCCTTCATCCGTGCAGGCTATCGAGCCGCGGAGCGTCCGGTCAACGCCGGAGCGTCAGACGTCGGTCTTGGCCGCGCCGCCCTTGCGGGCGCGACGGTCGGCGGCGCCGGAATATTCGACCTGGTTGTAGCTGGAGCGGGCGGCGTCCAGCACGGGCGCGCCACCGCGCAGGCCGCGCTTCTGGCCGTCCTGTCCCATCAGCTGGGCCGCGAAGATCGAGGCGGATCCGACGATCCGCTCTGGTTCGGGGGCCGCCGGAGGCCCGACCACGACGGGAACGCTGCGATCCTCGAAGGTCTCCGGCGCGTCGTCCTGCGACTCGACGCTCGCCCGATCGGAGCGACGGGTGCGGGCGGTCCGGCGGATGGGATCGATCGGCGACGTCATCGGCCACGATCCTCGCGCACGAGGGTTAAGATGAGGCTGCTCAGCTCTTGGAGGCCAGCTTCTCGATCTGGGCCGCCATCTCGGCCATCTGCTTCTTCAGCTCGTTCAGCGTGTCGTCCGCGGCGGCCGGCGCCGGCTCCGCGGCCTTGGGCGGCGGCGGCGGCTCTTCAGGCCGCGTGTAGGCGAAGGGCGAGAACATCTTCATGGCGCGGTCGAACAGCGCCAGGTTCTGGCGGATCTGCTCGTCGTACACGCCCATGCCGGTGCCCTGGCCCAAGGCCGCGAACTGGCTGCGCATCCGCTCCTGCTGCTCGGCGAAGGTCGCCAGCGACAGCTCCAGATAGCTCGGCAAGAAGGCCTGCATGGAATTGCCGTAGAAGCCGATCAGCTGGCGGAGGAACTGGATCGGCAGCAGGTTCTGCCCGTCGCGGCTCTCTTCCTCGAAGATGATCTGGGTCAGCACCGTGCGGGTGATGTCCTCGTTGGTCTTGGCGTCGTAGACCACGAAGTGGACGCCCTGCTTCACCATCTCGGCCAGGTGTTCCAGCGTCACGTACGAGCTCGACGCCGTATTGTATAGCCGCCGGTTGGCGTATTTCTTGATCACCACGCGATCGTCGTTCGACTTCTCGCCCTGAACGTCCGCCATCCCACTTCCTTCTTAGATCGTCCGGGCCGCCGCTTTTTCCGTCCGCGCGGTCCCGATCACGGGCCCCGAAAGCCTCCTCCTGGAGACATTCCGAGTCCTCAAGCCCCTACTCTTGCACTGCAGTATCGCGAATGCGAGCGCCTTCGCAAAGCGGGCTCGCCGCGCGCGGGAGGAAAACCGTCACTTGCCCATTTCCCAAGGCTTCTAAATAGATAGGGAGCCAGCACAAAGGAGCACCCACATGTCCGACGTCGTCATCGTCTCGGCCGCCCGCACGCCGGTCGGCTCGTTCAATGGGGCGCTCTCGGGGCTCCCGGCCCATGAGCTCGGAAAGGTCGCGATCCAGGCCGCCATCGCGCGGGCCGGCATCGTTCCCGCCGATGTCAAGGAAGTGATCATGGGCCAGGTGCTGCAGGCCGGCGCCGGCCAGGGCCCCGCCCGCCAGGCGGCCGTCAACGCCGGCATCCCGGTGGAGAGCCCGGCATGGAGCCTGAACCAGCTCTGCGGCTCGGGCCTGCGCGCCGTGGCGCTCGCCGCCCAGCAGATTTCCGACGGCTCGGCCGACATCGTCATCGCCGGCGGCCAGGAAAGCATGAGCCAGTCGCCGCACGCCCAGCAGTTGCGCGGCGGTCAGAAGATGGGCGATCTCGCCCTGGTCGACACCATGATCAAGGACGGGCTGTGGGACGCCTTCCATGGCTATCACATGGGCCAGACGGCCGAGAATATCGCCGCCCGCTGGCAGATCACCCGCGAGGACCAGGACAAGTTCGCCGTCGCCAGCCAGAACAAGGCCGAGGCCGCCCAGAAGTCCGGCAAGTTCGCCGGCGAGATCGCGCCGGTCACGATCAAGGGCCGCAAGGGCGACACCGTCGTCGACCAGGACGAATACATCCGCCATGGCGCGACCCTGGAAAGCGTCGCGGGCCTGCGTCCGGCCTTCACCAAGGACGGCTCGGTCACCGCCGCCAACGCCTCGGGCCTCAATGACGGCGCCGCCGCCCTGGTGCTGATGAGCGCCGACGAGGCCGCCAAGCGGGGGCTGAAGCCGCTCGCCCGCATCGCCTCCTGGGCCCATGCCGGCGTCGATCCGGAGATCATGGGCACCGGCCCGATCCCGGCCAGCCGCAAGGCGCTGGAAAAGGCCGGCTGGAGCGTGGGCGACCTGGACCTCGTGGAATCCAACGAGGCGTTCGCCGCCCAGTCGATCTGTGTGGTCCGCGACCTCGGCCTCGATCCGGAGAAGGTGAACGTCAATGGCGGCGCGATCGCCATCGGCCACCCGATCGGCGCGTCGGGCGCGCGCATCCTCACCACCCTCGTCCACGAGATGAAGCGGTCGGGCGCCAAGAAGGGCCTGGCCACCCTCTGCGTCGGCGGCGGCATGGGCGTGGCCATGTGCGTGGAGCAGGTCTGAACCGAACCCGGAACCAACCGGCGTCGTAACAACTGAAATCTGGGAGAGACAGGAATGGCGAGAGTCGCATTCGTCACGGGCGGGACCCGCGGCATCGGTCGGGCGATCGTGGAACGGCTGAAGTCGGACGGGATGAAGGTGGCGGCCGGCTATTCCGGCAACGAGGCCGCCGCCGCCGCCTGCGCGAGCGAACTCGGCGTCATGGTGGTGAAGGGCAATGTCGGCTCCTACGAGGATTGCCAGCGGGCGGTCGAGGCCGTCACGGCCGAGCTCGGCCCCATCGACGTGCTGGTCAACAACGCCGGCATCACCCGCGACGGCGTGTTCCACCGGATGAAGCCGGAGCAGTGGAGCGAGGTCATCCGCGTGAACATGGACTCTGTGTTCAACATGACCCGCCACGTGATCGAGGGCATGCGCGAGCGCGAATGGGGCCGGATCATCAATATCTCGTCGATCAATGGCCAGAAGGGCCAGATGGGCCAGACCAACTATTCCGCCGCCAAGGCGGGCGTGATCGGCTTCACCAAGGCCCTTGCGCTCGAAAACGCCAAGAAGGGCGTCACCGTGAACTGCGTGTGTCCGGGCTATATCGACACTGAAATGGTGCAGGCGGTTCCGGAGAACGTGCTGGCCTCCATCATCGGCCAGATCCCGGTCGGACGGCTCGGCACCGGCGACGAGATCGCCGACATGGTGGCGTTCCTGGCGGGCGAACACGCGGGCTATGTGACCGGCTCGACCCTGTCGCTCAACGGCGGCCAGTACATGGCCGGTTAAGCGGTCGCGGGCATGTTCACGGCCGCATGCCCGCTGCCCCACCCCGGATGCGACGGTTTTCCACCCGGAAGCCGCCCGCGCCACGTCCAAAAAGCGCCCTAGTCGAGGGGCATCTGCTCTAGCCTGATGATCGGCGGCGGATCGGCTCTCACTCGCAATGCGGCGCGGAACACGGCGATGGCCGTCGTGATCGCCTGCCTGTGCGCCGGTCCCGCCTTCGCCATGGGCCCGGGAAGCCTGCGTGACAGCCTGTTCGGCGCCCGGCCCTTCGCTCAGGACCAGAATCACGGCCCGCCGGTCGGCCGCTATGTGAGCCAGGAGGGCGACGGCTTCACCCTCGACCGCAGCCAGCCGCGGCCCCTGCTCAAGTTCGACGACAGTCCCGAGGTCTGGGTGCTGCGCCCGCAGCCGGCGCCCCGTGGCGACGTGATCTACATGAACGACCTTGGCGAGCCGGTGCTGCGGGCCACGCGGCTCGGCGGCCTGACCCTGTTCACCTCGGATCGTCCCGGCGGCACGGCCGCGGCCCTGGCCGGCGGCGGCGTCGCCTTGCGGCTCGCCCAGCTCGGGCCCCAGCAACTCCTGGAACGCCTGGCCCAGGCCAGCGCGCGGGCCTCTCGGGCGGCGCGGCGGCTGATCCCGTTCGAGGCCGACGCCACGCCGAACTCTTCGGCGATCACCGCAGACGCGGCCATGGTCGCCGCCGAAGCGGTGGTGCGGATCACCAAGCGGCCGGACGCCAAGTCGATCCTCAGCCGCATCGCCAAGATCCAGCTGGTGGAGGGCCGCAAGGCCGCGGCCAGCCTGCAACAGGGCGTGGTTCAGATCACGGTGGCGCCGGGCGACGGCCTGGCCGGTCGCCCATCGTCGGAACGCATCATGGCGGCCGCCGGCGCGCGCTGAGGCGCTCAGCCTTTGAAGTTGTCCTTCGCGGACCGGACGGCGCCGAACGCTTCGGCGGGCGCGAGTTCCGGGCGCAGCTTGGGCGCGCGCAGGAAGGGGTTGGTCGCCTTCTCCAGGCCGATCGTGGTCGGCACGGTCCACTCGCCGCGCTCGCGGGCGGCGAAGATCTGGTCGGCGCGGGCCTTCAGCGCCGGGTCGGCGTCGACCGACAGGGCGAAGCGGGCGTTGGACGCGGTGTATTCGTGCGCGCAATAGACCTTGGTGTCGTCGGGCAGGGCGGCCAGGCGCTGCAGGCTGTCCCACATCTGGGTCGCCGTGCCTTCGAACAGCCGCCCGCAGCCGAGCGCGAACAGGGTGTCGCCGACGAAGGCCACATGATCCGCCGCGTCGAAATAGGCGATGTGCCCCAGGGTGTGGCCGCCGGACTCGATCACCTGGAACCGGGACTGGCCCAGTTCCACGATGTCGCCGCCGCCGACCTTGCGGTCCACGGGCGATAGGCGTTCCACCTCGGCCGGACCCACGACGGTGCAGCCGGTGGCGGCCTTGATCTCGGCGTTGCCGCCGGCGTGGTCCTGATGCCAGTGGGTGTTGAGGATCAGCGCCAGCTTCCAGCCGGTCTTCTCCAGTTCCCGCAGGATCACCGAAGCCTCGGGCGTGTCGATGCAGGCGGCCAATCCGGTGGCGTCGTCGCGCACCAGGAAGCCGTAGTTGTCCGACAGGCATGGGAACTGATGGACGGTGATCGACATGGTTTCCTCCGGCATTGCACGCGCTGGGACTAGGTAGGGCTCGCGAAGCGGCGAGACTAGGCCTAACTCTTGGGCCGTGCGCCGCGACGTCCTCGAGCTTCGACAATTCTACGCCTCCCCCCCCGGCCAGGCCGCGCGGGAGATGGGTGCGCGCAAGGTGCTGGAGACCTGGGGCGACGCCCACGGGCTCGACGTCTTGGGCCTGGGCTACGCCACGCCCTTCCTGGGCGGCATCAGCCATTCCGCGCGCCGTGTCGTGGCCGCCATGCCAGCGCAGCAAGGCGTTGAGGTTTGGCCGACCGAAGGCGCCAACCGCGCGGTCCTGACCGGCGAGGACAGCCTGCCGTTCCGCAACGCCCTGTTCGACCGCATCCTGGCCGTCCACGCCCTGGAGGAGAGCCCCGACCCGCTCGCCCTTCTGCGTGAGGTCTGGCGCGTGCTCGCGCCAACAGGCCGCGTGGTGGTGGTGGTGGCGGCGCGTAACGGCATGTGGGCCAATTCCGAATCGACTCCCTTCGGCCATGGCCGGCCCTACAGCCGCGGCCAGCTCGCCGAGTTGCTGCGCGAGGCCGAACTGGAGCCCTCCGGCTGGACCCGCGCTCTCTACGTTCCCCCGCTTTCCTGGCTGGCGAGATCGGCCGAAGGTTTCGAGCAGGCGGGCTCGCGCCTATGGCCGGGATTCTCGGGACTGGTGCTGATGGAGGCGGTGAAACAGACCTTCGCCGTCAAGCCCAGGGCGATTCGGGTGCGGGCGCCCCTGCCGCGGCCGGCGCTGAATCCGGCGCCGCTTGGCCGGGCGCCTGTTTCGAAGGCGCCTCGGACCTAGTCGAAGTCGCCCCCTTGGACCGGCGCGCGGAACGCCCTAGCCTGAGGTCGGTAGTTCAGCGGAGACGCCCCATGAAAATGATCGTCGCGGTCATCAAGCCCAGCCGCCTCGACGCGGTGCTCGAGGCCGTCACGGAGGCGGGCGCCTCGGGCCTGACCGTCACCGAGGTGCGGGGCTACGGTCGCCAGCGGGGCAAAACCGAGGTCTATCGCGGCGCCGAGTACGAGGTGAAGCTGCTGCCGAAGGTGAAGCTGGAGATCGCCGTCCCGTCCGACATCGCCGACGCGGTGGTCGAGGCCGTGGCCCGTACGGCCAACACCGGCAAGATCGGCGACGGCAAGGTCTTCGTCCTGGACCTGGAGAAGGCGCTGCGCATCCGCACCGGGGACACCGACGCCGCCGCTATCGCCGGCTAGAAGGTCACGCCCTCGGCGGGCGATGCGCTCACGCCCGTCAAGCCGATCGGTTCGCCGGCATGGGTCCCGGCGAGCGATCCGCTGGAGGTCATGCCCACCTTGATTGAGGTCGCGCCGGTCCCCGCGATCAACACATAGGTGTCGGCGGTTCCATCTCCGTCATAGTCGATGCCGACCTGGACGCCCGGCGTCGCCGGCTGCCGTCCCAGGGTCGCGTAGGCGTGGAAGCCATCCAGCACATCGACCACCTGGATGACGCTCACCACCTTTCCCGACGGGCCGAAGACCAGGCGGTCGTCGGTGGTGAAGTCGAGGATCACGCCGGTCACCGGCGCGGTTTGGCCGGCGGTCTGCGCTCCGGCCTGGGAGGTCGCGGGGGGCGTCGAAGGCTCGCCCGCCTTGGCCTTGGCGGTCTCCGGCGTGGGCGGGTCGGGAATGACGAAGGTGTCGTGGCCAGGGCCGCCGATCGCCACAGTCCGTTCGGCCATGTAGATCCGGTCGTCGCCGGCGCCGCCTTCCAACAGGTCGATCTGGCCTGGGCCCGCGCCGTGGCCGACAAGGGTGTCGTCGCCCGCTCCGCCGGTCAGGTGGTCGCCGCCGCGTCCGCCGACCAGTAGGTCGCCGCCGGCCCCGCCATGCATGGTCGCGCCGCCGTCCCCGCCGAGCAGGGCCCGGCCGGCCGCGTGCGCCGGAACCGGGGCCAGGGCCAGCGGCTGTGGCGTCGCGTCGGAAGCCTGTCCCAAGATCTTCGGGCCACCCGTGGCGGCCGGCGCCTCGACATGGACGACCGCCGATGCCGGCGCATCGGACGCGGTCTCGGCCGACCTGGCGACCAGGGCCTGGCGGCGCGGCGAACTGTCCTCGGGTGGGGGCGTGTGAGCGGCGGCCTGGACCGGGTGGGCCTCCGGGGTTGCCATCGAAAGGGCCGCGCCGGCCTGGGCGAGCTCCGCCGCATGGCCTGCCTCCTCCGGCGCCGGAGTCTCGGTCTCGCCCTGCGCCTGGGCGAAGGCGTGGACGAACAGCATCGCCGCGACCAGGGCCAGCACCGACTGGGCCTGGCGCAGCGGCACGACCATGTCGTTGTCGTCGCGGCCCTCGCGCCAGCCTGGTCCCATCAGACGCTCGAAGGCGCTCCAGAGCGTGTCGTCGGCCTCGACGGCGTCGGCGGCCGCGTCGTGGATAACGAACTGCCCGTCGATCCGCGCGACGTGGATCAGCACTTCGTCATTGACGTCCGTGATCACGCACCAGGGGTCGCCGGCGTCCGACACCCCGTAGGCCGCGTCCACGTGCGCGCCCTCCGCCTGCAGCTTGCCGGCAAGCTCCGTCAGGCGTTCGCGCTCGCCGGCGGTCCAGTCACCGCCCGCCGCGCGGGGGACGAACGGGACGACATTGGTCATGCGCTGAAGCGCTCCGGTCCAGGTTTCGAGGCCGCGTTCGGCGACGCGTCGCCGAACAGCAGCCTGAAGAGCTCGGGTTCGTAGTAGCGGAGCAGGGTGCGGGCGAAGGCCGAGGGTTCGAGCCCCACGGCGGCGGCCCAGGCCCCCTGCGTCTCGATGGGCACGCGGCCAAGGCCGCTCTCAACCTGCGAGACGAACGTGTAATAGCGCAACCCCACCCGCTCCGCCAGTTCGGCCTGCGTCAGCCCGGCGGCCTCCCGCGCGGCCTTCAGCCACCGGCCCGCTTCCTGGCGAAGGCTCTTGGTGGCCGCGGCGCGAACGGGATCCACGGCGGTTCTCGGCATACGCAGCTCCTATCGGCGCGGGCTTGACCGCCGCGCGCCATGATATACAGTAATTACGAAACGTGTTTTTACACGACGTATAACTAGTCGTGACGAACGTACCACAGTTCTTCCCGGCCGATCCACCTCCCTCTTGCCTGGACGTTTGATGTCGCTTCGCCTTTTCCTCCTCGCCGCCGCCTCCCCCCTCTGCCTGGCGGCGAGTGTCGCGCGCGCCGAGACCGCCATATCGACGACGGTGACGAGCCCCATCGCCACGGCCACCGCGGCCTCCGGCGCGCGCGACGACATCCGCGTCACCAGCAGCGGGGTCGTGAAGCCGACGGGCGGGACGGCGATCACGCTGAACTCGAACAACAATGTGAACATCGAAGGCGCGGTGACGATCAGCGACGCGAACAACGCCACGGCCCTTGCCATCCAGGGCGGAAACACGGGCGAAGTGAAGCTGTCGGGCGCCATCACGGTCGACGAGACCTATGATGCCAAGGACACTGACAACGACGGCGATATCGACGGCCCGTTCGCCATCGGCTCCGGCCGCTATGGCGTCCGGCTGACCGGCGCCGAGGCCTTCCATGGCTCGATCGTCCGTACGGCCGGCGCCATCTCGATCGAGGGCAACGACTCGGCAGGCGTCTCGCTTGAGGCCGGCCTCGATGGCGCCCTGAAGTCGGCGGGCGCGATCGGCGTGGTCGGTGACCGCTCCTACGGTGTCCACTCCACGGCGCGCATCGGCGGCGACGTGATCCTGACGGGCGCGGTCAACGTGGTCGGCAAGGACTCGGTCGGGGTCGCGCTGGACGGCGACGTGGGTGGCCGCCTGGTGCTCGGCAACGCCGTCACAGCGACCGGCTATCGCTATGTCAGCCGTCCGGCCGACGCCGCCGTCGCCAAGCTCGACGCCGACGACCTCCTGCAGGGCGGCCCCGCCGTCCGCGTCGCCGGCGACGTCGCAGGTGGTGTCCTGATCGACGCCCCACCGCCGGACCTCGATCCCAAGGACCCGGACGAGGACAAGGACGGGATTCCCGACGCCCAGGAGACCACCGGCACGATCAGCGCCTATGGCGCCGCGCCCGCCCTGCTGATGGGCTCCGCGTCGCGCGACATCCGCGTCGGCGTGGTCGGGACGGGGGCCGACGCCTACGGCCTGGTGATCAAGGGCGTGGTCCAGTCGGCCGGCGTCTATGACGGCGTCGCCGCCACCGGCCTGCAGGTCGGGGGTCTGGGCGGCGCGGTCAGGATCGACAACGGCGTTCGGATCACCGGCTCCGTCACCGCGGCGGCGGCCAAGGCCGATGCGACGGCGCTGCGCCTCGGCTCCGGCGCGAACGCCCCCAGCCTGGTCAATGCCGGGACGATCAAGGCCCAGGCCAGCGCCATCGACGCGGTCAATGTCCGCGCGGTGCGCATCGATGCCGGCGCCTCGCTCGCAAATCTGAGCAACACCGGCGTGGTCTCGGCGAGCATCGTCGGCGGCAAGGGCGTCGCGACCGCCATCCTCGACAGTTCCGGTTCGCTGCGCACCATCACCAACTCCAACCAGATCGCCGCCGTCTTCGCCCCGCCCTCGGGAACCACCGTCACAGGCCAGGCCATCGCGCTCGACCTGCGCGCCAACACCGCCGGCGTCACGGTCAGCCAGCAGGCCAACAGCGCCTCGACCATCACCCCCGCGATCGTCGGCGACGTGCTGTTCGGCTCGGGCGCCGCGCGGCTGGATCTCCTGGCGGGAACCCTGGACGGAGCGGTGGCCTTCGGCTCGGGCGCCGACGCGTTGAAGATCGACGGCGGCGCGAAAATGACCGGCGCCCTCACCGACGCCGGCGGCGGCCTGACGGTGGATGTCGTCAAGGGCCGGCTCACCGCCACCAACGCCCAGACCG
>CAMFIW010000044.1 GCA_945952355.1 uncultured Phenylobacterium sp.
CGCGCTCCGACCCTCCGCCTGGCATCGGGCCATGAAGGCCTGCTTGGTCGAATACGGAATGCGGATCTCGAGCGTTTCGCTCTTCTTCAGCCGCCGGGGTTCGGGCGCTGGGGTCTCAGGCATGGCCGTCTCGTCTGCGCATCTTCTCAACCAAGCCTATTCGCGCGAACGCGGACAGGAATTTCCTGTCCGGACAGGCTCGATCAGACCGGCTGAATGTCCACCGCGGCGACCTTGCCGCGCTGTTCCTCTTCGCGGTAGCTGACCTTCTGGCCCTCATTTAGGCCGCGCAGGCCCGCCTTCTCCACCGCCGAGATGTGGACGAAGATGTCCTTTCCACCGTCGTCCGGCTGTATGAAGCCGTAGCCCTTGGTGCTGTTGAACCACTTGACCGTGCCCGTCGCCATGGCGCTGTCGCCTCCCTGCCGCCGCGCTGGGGGCCGCGGCTCGCGGGCAGTTTTGTGCAACGAGGCGAATTTTCCGCCTATTCAACCTTCCGCGAGCAGCTTGTCGATCACCGCCTTGGCGTCGGCGCTGCCCCATTCGGCGGGACCCAGCACGCGGCCCTTCTCGATCCCGTCCTTGCCGTAGATCACCGTGGTCGGCATGGCCGAGGTCATCGGCTTCAGCTCGTAAGGCATCTTCAGCTTGGGGTCTCGATAGAAGGCCAGGGGCGCGTTCTGGGCGATGAACTGGCGCGCCTTGTCGGCGTCGCGCTCGCCGTCGATCGCCACGGTGATCACCTCGACCGGCTTGCCCTCGTACTCGGCCGCCAGCTTGGCCAGCGTCGGCATCTCCAGCTTGCAGGGCGCGCACCAGGTCGCCCACAGATTCAGGACCACAACCTTGCCCTTGAAGTCGGCGATCCGCACCGGCTTGCCGTCGGCGTCGAGGAAGCTCGTGGCCGGCGCGGCGGTCGCCTCGGCGGGGATGGTCAGCTTGGCCATCTCGCCCTTGGCCAGGCTTTTCAGTCCGCCCTGCTGTGCGGGGTTTAACGACGCCTGGGCTATGATGTAGACAACCGCGGCGACGCCGACGCCGGCGACGCCCCAGAGGGCCCATTTCAGGACGCCGCCCTTGGGTTTGTCCCCGTCTTGCCCGTGACCCTCGCTCATATGACCGACTCTTCCTCGCCTTCGCCGAAAGACCCCACCGGCCAGGCGGAAGGCCAGGCCATGTGGGGTGGACGCTTCTCCGCCAAACCGGCCGAATTGATGCAGGCGATCAACGTCTCCATCGGCTTCGACCGCCGGCTCGCGGCGCAGGACCTCGCGGGGTCCCGTGCGCACGCGGCGATGTTGCGCAAGCAGGGCGTCATTACAAGCGCCGACGAGGCGACGATCCAACAGGGCCTCGCCACCATCGAGGGCGAGATGGTCGACGGCTCCTTCCCGTTCCGCGACGAGTTCGAGGACATCCACATGAACGTGGAGGCGCGACTGCGCGAGCTGATCGGCCCGGTGGCCGGCCGCCTGCACACCGCCCGATCGCGCAACGACCAGGTGGCCGTCGACTTCCGCCTTTGGGTCCGCGACGCCTGCGATCGCACCATCGAGCAGCTGCGTGGCCTCCAGCGCGCCCTCGTGGCCAAGGCCGAGGCCAACGCCGACACCCTGATGCCGGGCTTCACCCACCTTCAGCCCGCCCAGCCGGTCACCTTCGGCCACCACCTGATGGCCTATGTCGAGATGTTCGGCCGCGACGCCGGCCGCTTCGCCGACGCCCGCAAGCGGATGAACGAGTGCCCGTTGGGCGCCGCGGCCCTGGCCGGCTCACCCTTCCCGATCGATCGCGAGGCGACCGCCAGGGCTCTGGGCTTCGATCGCCCGACCGCCAATTCCCTCGACAGCGTTTCCGACCGCGACTTCGCGCTGGAGGCGCTCTCGGCCGCCACCCTCTGCGGGGTCCACCTCTCGCGGCTCTCGGAAGAGATCGTGATCTGGACGACCCCGCAATTCGGCTTCATCCGGCTGTCGGACGCCTTCACCACCGGCTCGTCGATCATGCCGCAGAAGAAGAACCCCGACGCGGCCGAGCTGATCCGCGCCAAGGTCGGCCGGCTGATGGGCTCGCTGACCCAGCTGACCATCGTCATGAAGGGCCTGCCGCTCGCCTATTCCAAGGACATGCAGGAGGACAAGGTCCCGACCTTCGAGGCCTTCGACGCCCTGGAGCTCAGTCTCGCCGCCATGGCCGGCATGGTCGACGACCTCGAGCCCGTGCCCGCGAAGATGGCCGCCGCCGCCGGCGCCGGCTTCTCCACCGCCACCGATCTCGCCGACTGGCTTGTTCGCAACCTCGACATGCCGTTCCGCGACGCCCACCACGTCACCGGCGCGGCGGTGAAGCGCGCCGAGACCCTCGGCTGCGATCTGTCCGAACTGCCGCTTTCCGAACTTCAGGCGTTGTCCCAGGGGATCACCGCCGAGGTCTACGAGGTCCTCACCCCCAGGGCCTCGGCGGCCAGCCGCAAGAGCTATGGCGGCGCCGCTCCCGATCAGGTCCGCGCGCAGGTCGCGCGTTGGAAGGAGATGCTGAAATGACCCTTCGCAAGTTCGTGGTTTTCGCCGCGGCCGGCGCGCTCGCCGCCGGCCTGTCCGCCTGCGGAAAGCTGGGCGACCTCGAGCGTCCGGGCCCGATCTTCGGCAAGGCTCCCCGCTCCAACGCCGACGCCGGCCCTAACCCCTCCCGCCAGGTGCGCACCATCGATCCGCGCGATCCCAATTCCGACCCGGCGCCGTCGCGCAGCGTGCCGATCGAGGGCACGGTGAACCCGTCGGGCACCGCGCCGGCGGGCGTGCTCGAAGACCCCTACGCTCGCCCGAAATGAACCATTTCGACCTCGGCCCCGACGGCGAGCTCGCTTGCGAGGACGTTCCGCTCCGCCGCATTGCCGAGGCCGTCGGTACGCCGGTCTACGTCTATTCGTCCGCCACGCTCGAGCGGCACTACACCGTCCTGCTCGACGCCCTCGTCGCTGAGGGCCTGAGGGGTGAACACGGCGGCGATCCGCTGATCGCCTTCGCGGTGAAGGCCAACTCCAACGTCGCGGTGCTGAAGACCCTGGCCCGCCTGGGCGCCGGCGCCGACACCGTCTCCGAGGGCGAGATCCGTCGCGCGCTCGCCGCCGGCATCCCGGGCGAGCGCATCGTCTTCTCCGGCGTCGGCAAGACCGCTGGCGAGCTCGCCTTCGCCCTGAAGGCCGGCGTCAGCGAGATCAATGTCGAGTCCGAGCCGGAGATGCACCTGGCCTCGCAGGTCGCCCAGTCGCTCGGCACGCGCGCGACCATCGCGATCCGGGTCAATCCCGACGTCTCGGCCGGCGGCCACGCCAAGATCTCCACCGGCAAGTCCGACAACAAGTTCGGCGTCTCGTTCTCGGAGGCCGAGCGACTCTACGCCCAGGCCGCCAACAACGCCGGCCTGCGCCCCGTCGGCGTCACCTGCCACATCGGCAGCCAGATCACCGAGCTCGCCCCCCTGGAGGCCGCTTTCGTCAAGATGCGCGGCCTGGTCGGGCGGCTCCGCGCCGAGGGCCTCGGGGTCGAGCGCCTCGATCTCGGCGGCGGCCTGGGCGTGCCCTATTTCAACCAGCCGACCCCGGCCAGCCCGGCCGACTACGCCCGCATGATCGCCAGGACCATGAACGGCCTCGACGTCGCATATTCCTTCGAGCCGGGCCGGATGATCGCCGCCAACGCCGGCGTGCTGCTGTCCACCATCCTGCACATCCACGAGCGTCCCGAGGGCCGCAAGTTCGCCGTGCTCGACGCGGCGATGAACGACCTTATCCGTCCAGCGATGTACGACGCCTATCACGACATCCGGCCCGTGAAGCCGCGTGACGCCTCGGCCGTGACCTATGACGTCGTGGGTCCGATCTGCGAGACCGGCGACACCTTCACGCGCGACCGCGACCTGCCCCCGCTCCAGCCCGGCGATCTCGTCGCCTTCATGAGCGCCGGCGCCTACGGGGCGGTGATGTCCAGCGAGTACAATTCGCGCCTTCTGGTCCCCGAGGTCTTGGTCAAGGGCGACCAGTTCGCCGTGGTCCGCCCGCGGCCGACTTACGAGGACATGCTCGCCAAGGAAGCCGAGGCCCCCTGGCTCTAGGCCCCTACCGCTCCCGCCCGATCGGATAGAGCAGGTAGTGATCGTCGTAGAACGGCGTCCGCGCGTAGAACCAGGCCAGCCGCGCGTCCGGGTCGGCCGCGAAGCCCGGCTCGGCGGCGAGCTTCGCCTCGAACTCCGCCTTCAGCTTCGGGTCGTCCGCCATCATCGCCTCGGCCAGCGGGGCGATGGCGTAGGGCTCGATATATTCCACACGGGTCAGCACCTCCGGGACCATGCCCCAGGCGAAGAAGCTCTCCGACGATTGGGGCTCCAGCAAGAGCATCGCCACGTCGCCCAGCGGCTGGTCCGTCGACACCCGCACCGAGCCCGGGTGGAAGGTCCAGTCGCGGACCTCCACCTCAACCGCGCCCGCCTTGGTCGCCACGTGGCCTTCGGCCGCCTCGCGAGCGATCGCCACCTCCTTCAGCCGAAGCATCTCGACCCGCTTCACCGTGGGCGCGGCGACGGCCTCCATCTCCACCCCGTGCAACGCCAGACGCTCGATCAGATCTGCGCGATGGCCAGGGACCCAGTAGGCCGCCGGCCGGTCGAAATGCAGGGTCGGATGCGAGCCGAAGAAGTCCAGCGCCCAGGGCTCCGGATCAGGTTCGCCTAGCCAGCGCACCACCGTCCCACCGGACGCCGCGCTCTCATAGGTCTCGTAGCGGATGCCCTTGAAGGGCCGCTTGCCCGTCGGTTCCAGGTCCGGCGCGAAATTGGACGCCACCAGTTCGGGCCGCAGGGACTTGTCGGCGCCAATGGCCGCGCGCAGCTCGGCGCCTTCCGCGGCCAGCAGCTTCAGCGCCGTCTCCAGGAACACATAGGTCCCCAGCACCCGCTGCACATGCGGCTTCAGGCTATGGTTCTCGATCAGGATGGTCGGCATGTGGGCCGCCGCGCCCCAGCCGTTGGAAAACCGCTCGCCCAGCCCGCCGTCCGACAGCCCGGCCCGCGGATCGGCCTCCTCCAGCCCGAACACCAGTTCGCCCGGAATGTGCCCCTCGGCCTCCAGCGCCCGGTTCATGGCCGGTTTGAAGCTGGCGTCCAGCCAGGCCGCGATAGCCGGCGAGCGGCACCAGGTCCCGTTCTCGCCGTTGTAGCCGTAGGTGACGTCGTACTGGTAATCCATGCCGTCGGTCACATGGATGTCGACATAGAGGTCGGGCTTGTAGCGGTTGATCAGGCCGCGCACCGCCCGCATCTCCGCCTGGTCCAGCTTCATGTAGTCGCGGTTGAGGTTCTGGTTGGTCGCCGTGTTGCGCCAGCCCTGGATGCGCGGCCCGCGCTGGTTCGGCCGCGAATAGGCGCTGGCCCGCTCGTGCCCGTCGACGCTGAGGATCGGGGCCAGGATCAGATTCGCCCGGTCGAGCAGCGCGTCCTTGCCGTAGAAGCAGATGTCCCGCAGCAACATCATGCCGGCGTCCTTGCCGTCGATCTCGCCTGGATGGATGCCCGCCTGGGCGTAAAGCACCGGCTTATTCGGATCGAACGCCGAGCCGTCCTTGCTGGCGATCACAGCATAGATCGGCCGCCCCTGCGGCGAGGTCCCGAACACCTCGATCCGGATCAGCGGCGAGGCCGCCGCGAGCCGATCGAACCAGGCCCGCGTATCCGCATAGTCGGGGCTGAAGTCGTGGTCCGCATCGGCCTCGAACGCCGTCACCCAGGGGTCGGACCCGTCCCGCAACAGGGCCTGGCTCGCCCCCTGCCAGGGCGGCGCGGGCGGCAGGAACGGCTGATCCCAGGGCGGAACGTGCGGCATGGGGAACTCCTCTGAAGGCGGAGGAGCCTAGCCCATCGGGCGATGGCGGGCGCCTGAAATCTTGCGGCCGGCGGCCTCAGACCAGCATCCGCCCACCGTCCACCACGATCACCTGGCCCGTCGTGAAGCCGGCCTTCATCAGGTAGAGATAGGCCTGCGCCGCCTCCGCCGGATCGCCGGCCCGCGGCAGCGGCTGGGCCCCGGTCATCCGGGCCACCGTCTCGGGTGGATACTGCTGCACCACCTCGGTCATGATCAGGCCCGGACAGACCGTGTTCACCCGAACCGGCGCCAGGTCCAACGCCAACCCGCCCACCAGGTGCTCGATGGCCCCGCCGAAGGCCGGGCTCAGCGGCGAGCCCTTCATCGGCCGGTGCGCCAGGAGTCCGTCGGTCAAGGTGATCGACCCCGTCTGCGAGATATGCGGCTGCGCCTGCTTGATCGCCGCCAGCGCACCCCAGAACCGCACGTTGGGCGCCGCCTGCGCCGCCGCCAGGTCGAGGCTCGCCAGCGGGCCCGGCCGCACGCCGGCGCCCCAGTCGCCGGCGGTGAACACCAGATGGTCGAAGCCGCCCACGGTCGCGAAGAAGGCCGCGAGCGCCGACTCGTCCCGCACGTCGACCGCGTGGCCCGAAGCCGCCTGGCCGAGCTTGGTCACCGCCGCTTCCACCTTGGCCTGGCTGCTCGAGCCGATGACGATCCTCGCGCCCTCGGCCGCCGCGCATTCGGCGACCGCGTAGCCGATGCCGGAACTGCCGCCGAGGATCACAACGCGCTGGTCGCGAAGGCTGGGAAAGGGCATGGGCGTCCTCCGAACTGACGACCGAACTCTCGCCTTCGGATGCGCGCCTGAGAAGTCCAAACCGCCTACCGGTAAGATTCCTATCCGCCTGGCGGGCCCTAAGCCGCCTCCGCCGCCCCGCGGCGGTCGGCGTCGAAGCTCTGGGCCTCGATGAACACCTGGCCGATCTCGGGATAAGCCGCGCGCAGCCTCTGCTCGATCCGCGTGACGATCCGCTCGACCTCGCCGGCCGGCAGGCTGTCGTCGAAATCGAGGCTCAGCGCCACCAGCACCTCGTTCGGCCCGAAGTGCATGGTCCGCGCCTGGTTTAGGCCGATGACGCCCGGCTCGGCGCGGGCGATCCGGTTGATTCCCACCCGCGTCTCGTGCGTCGCCGCCTCGCCGGTCAGCAGGCTCTGGCTTTCGGCGGCCAGAAAGAAGGCCGTCACCGCCAGGATCGCGCCGATCACCAGGGAGGCGATGCCGTCGATCACCGGCAAGTCCAGCGCCTCGCTGAGGAACACGCCCAGCAGCGCCACGATCAGTCCGGTCAGGGCCGCCGTGTCCTCGAACAGCACGGTGAATACGGTCGGGTCCTTGCTGGAACGGATCTCGGCGATGATCGAACGCCGGCCCCGCTGCTGGTTGAACGCGCGCAGGGCGACGATCCAGACCCCGCCTTCGAACAGGATGCCCAGGCTAAGCACCAGGTAGTTGATCCAGGCGTGCTCGACCGAGACGGGGTGGCGCACCTTCTCGATCCCGTGCAGCACCGCGACGACGGCGCCGACTCCGAAGATCAGCACGGCCACAACGAAGGTGTAGAAATAGAGCTGCAGGCCGTAGCCGAAGGGATGGCGCGCGTCGGCGGGCTTGGCCGATCTGCGGAGGCCGAACAGCAGAAGCAGCTGATTTCCGGTGTCGACCACCGAATGGATGGCTTCGCTGAGCATGGCCGCGCTACCTGTGATGGCGGCGGCGGCGAACTTGGTGATGGCGATAGCGGAATTGCCCGCGAGCGCGGCGTAGATGACGGTCTTCGATGTGTGGGAGGCCATGGAAGCTCCGATCATAGCGCATCGCCGGCCTGCCTCGCAATGAGGCCGGGACCTCAACGCCATCCATAGGCCGCGGCCACCTCCGCCATCAGATCCGCGCGCAGGAAGCGATGGGTGACCATCAGGCGGGGTCGGTCCGCCGCGTTCGGGGCGGCCGAGTGCAGGACCCGCAGGTCCATGACCCAGACGTCTCCGGGCTGGCCCGTCAATTCCATCACCCTCAGCGCAACCTCGCCGACTGACCCGGTCGGCGACTCCGTACCGCCGGCCGATTCATAGAGAGGCCGGAAAAAGGCCACCCGCCTCAGGTCGCGGTTGACCTCCTTGGGGATGCGGCGCTTGCCGTCGTTGAGCAGGCGGTGCGAACCGGCCACCACCACTGTCCCGCCTCCGCCCGCCTCGACAGGCTCCAGGAAGGTGAAGATCTGCACGCCGAGCCGCTCGCCGCCGGCCAGCCTCGGGCTGTCGGTGTGCCAGCCGGCCGGAAGGGTCCAGGTGAGCGCATCGGGCAGGGAAAACAGGATCTGAGGACGCTTGTAGACCAAGCGGTCGAAGTCGCGGCCTTCCAGCAAGTCGTCCACCAGCGCCCGGATCTGCGGCTGCTCGATCAGCGCCTCGACCGCCGCGTGCCGATGGCCGATCTCGCGCGCGACCTTCACGCGCCGGCCATCCTGCGGCAGCGTCCAGCGCACGCCATCCCATAGTCCGAGCTTGCACAGCTGGCTCAGCACGGCCTCGCGCGCGGAGCTGATGGCGTCGGGCCCCAACAAGCCGTCGAGGCGTAGGACGCCCTCGCGTGAGAACGTTTCGCTCTGTTCGAGTGTGAGGAAGGGAACCTTCGGCATGGCCGTCTCCAGATGACGACCCCGCGGCGGAAGGCTCGCCCCGCCGCCGGCGGGACGTCCAATCCACCGCGGTACTGGTTTCCCGCGGCCCACCGCGAGGCGCGGTGAACGATAGGGCCAGCATGCCCGCCGGCCTTCGGGCCGTCAACGGCGACGGGCCGCGCAAACATCGAGGCGGCGCCGAAAGATCGTCCGGATGCGGACATTTCGCCACCCGATGAATTCGAGCTCGCGATGAGCCCCGACGTCTTCATGAGGTCTTCCGTACTCTGACGAATACCCAAGGTATCGCACCACCCTCCAGATGAAGGTGGTTGGACTCTTCATCGACGACATGGCAAGTTGCCGGGACTCCACAAGACGACATCCTATGATCGCTCCGAAAGACCGGCCTGCGGTGCTGCAGTACGTGTCAGCCTTTGCACGGCACGCCGTGCTCGACATGCGTTTCCAGATCGAGGCGCCGGGCCGGGTGATCTCCATCCGCGCCTGGGGAGAAACCGCCGGGGGCTTCGACGCCGACGGCGTGGTGGTGAACCTGCCCTGGGCTTGGCTCGATGAAGACCTGGAACTGGCCACGGGCCAGCTCGAGCAGGTCGTGACACGGCTCGGCGACCACGTCCCGCCCCACGAGATTCTCCAGCGACTGCAGGCCTGAGCCGGTCGCTCGCCGCGCGGCGCCGCAGATCCCTATATCAGGGCCGGGTTTGTCCCGGCCGCCCGCCGGTCTCCGCGTCAGGCGGCGCGCCTTGGCTTCAGACGTCCCTCGATCGCCGGCGCCAGATCGGCGATGAGATCGCGGAAGCTGCGGATCGTTCGCGTCGGGCCACCGACCTAGCCGGCCGCTCCGATCCGCCTGAAATAGATCCGCGTGCCCGTAAGCCCGCCGTGCGGCTTCAGGGCATAGTCGGGTATCTCGCCGACGAACTGATAGCCCAGGCCTTCGTAAAGTCCCGCCGCGCCGTCCTCGCTGGCGGTGTCGAGCACCAGCAGCGTCCGCCCTCGCGCGGCGGCTTCCGCCTCGGCGCGGCGCATCAGGGCCGCAGCGATTCCGCGACCGCGATGGGAAGGCCGCACCATCAGCTTGGCGATTTCGCCCCGGTGCGGCTGGTTCGGCGGACAGTCCAGCAGCACCGTGACCGTGCCGGCCAGCGCTGCGCCGTCCCAAGCGCCCAGCACGACGCGCCCGCCACGCGCGGCCGCCGCCAGCGAGCCGGACCAGAAAGCCTCGGCGTCCGGTCGCGACAGCGGATGCATGAAGCTCACCGATCCCCCGCCGGCCACGGTCTCGATCAGAATGTCGCTGAGCTGTTCCTCGGCCGCCTCGTCCAGGACCTCGATCGCAATCATGACGTCACCTCACCCCCGCGCAAGCGCGACGACATAGGCCGCCGGCGCCTGGCTCTCGTTGGCCAGCACCACCTCGCCGGGCGGCCCGAACCCGAGGGCGTCACCGGCGCGCAGCACGTGATGTTCGCCGCCTTCCTCGATGCTGAGTTCGCCCGCGCTCACCCAGACCACCTGGCGGATGTGCGCGTAGGACGAGGCCGGCATGGTCACCCGCCGCCCCGGAGGCATCTCCACGCTGACCAGTTCCACCGGGTGATCGGGCCGCGCGAAGACCTGGCGGCGCAGGTAGCCGGTCTGGGGGTCTCGCCATTGCGGCTGGTCCGCCGACCGCGACAGCCGCCCCCGCTCTCCCTCGGCCCGTAGCAGAAGCCCGGCCAGGGTCAGGTCGAAGGCCCCGGCCAACCGCACCAGGATCACCGCCGTCGGGCTCACCTCCTGGCGCTCGATCTTGCTGATCATGGCCTTGGACACGCTCGACCGCGCCGCCAGGTCGGCCAGCGACCAGCCCCGCGCGTCCCGCTCCGTTCGCACCTGTCGCGCGATCCTGGCCGACGGTTCATCCACCATTTCGGTCATATCGTCTTTTATATTAGACGATGAGCCTCGCGCAAGCCGAGGCGCGACACACTCGGCGATCCACAAGTCCTGTCTCGCTGCGTCGGCCGCTAGTCGAGGGCGCCGATATAGGGCAGGCCCCTCAGGGTTCCTGCGGCGTCCATGCCATAGCCCACCAGGAAGCGGGCCGGGGCCTCCCAGGCCGTGAAGTCGGGCTCGATGGCCCGTGGCGTCGGCCAGGGCTTCGAGGCGAAAACCGCGGTCAGCACCTCGCTGGCGCCGGCGTCGCGGACCAGCCGTTGAGCTTCCGACAGCGACAGGCCGGTATCGATCACGTCGTCGACCACCAGGGCGCGGCGTCCCGCCAGCGGGCGTTGCAGGTCTGCCCGCACCTCGCAGCGGCCGAGGCTCGCCCGCTCGTCGCCATAGCTGGCCAGCCACAGCCCGTCGAACCGCACGTTGCGTCCCACCCGCGCCAGAGCCCGGGTCAAGTCGGCGCAGAACCAGATCCCGCCGGTCAGCAGGCAGATCGCCACCGTCTCGTCGTCGATGCGCGGCGCGATCTTCTCGGCGAGCGCCTGCACGCGGGCGGCGATCTCCTGCTCGGTCAGGAGCACCACGGGCGCGTGGGTCGGCGGGGCTTTCTCAGCCATGGGGCTCCAGGGCGTAGGGGGAGGAGGAGGGCAGCGGCTTGGCCTCCACGGG
>CAMFIW010000045.1 GCA_945952355.1 uncultured Phenylobacterium sp.
CACGCGCTTGACGCCGGCCACCAGGTCCATCGCGCCGCCCATGCCCTTGACCATCTTGCCGGGCACCATCCAGTTCGCCAGGTCGCCGTTGGCGGCCACCTGCATGGCGCCCAGGATCGACAGGTCGATATGGCCGCCGCGGATCATGGCGAAGCTGTCGGCCGAGCTGAAATAGGAGGAGCTGGCCAGTTCGGTGATGGTCTGCTTGCCGGCGTTGATCAGATCGGCGTCCTCCTCGCCCTCGTAGGGGAAGGGGCCCATGCCCAGCATGCCGTTCTCGGATTGCAGGGTCACGTGCATACCGGCGGGGATGTAGTTGGCGACCAGGGTCGGGATGCCGATCCCCAGGTTCACGTAGAAGCCGTCGCGCAGCTCCAGGGCGGCGCGGGCCGCCATCTCGTCACGGGACCAGGCCATCAGGCGGTTTCCTTCGCGCGGACGGTGCGCTGCTCGATGCGCTTCTCGAACTCGGCGCCCTGGAAGATGGCGTCGACATAGATGCCGGGCGTGTGGATGTTGTCCTTGTCGAGCGTCCCGGTGGCGACCAGGTGCTCGACCTCGGCGATGCAGACCTTGCCGGCCGTGGCCATCATCGGATTGAAGTTCCGCGCGGTCTTTCGATAGACGAGGTTGCCCTCGGCGTCGCCGGTATGGGCCTTGACGATGGAGAGGTCGGCGGTGAGGCCGCGCTCCATGACGTAGAGTTCTCCGTCGAACTCGCGCACTTCCTTGCCTTCGGCGACCAGAGTGCCGACCCCGGTCTTGGTGAAGAAGGCGGGGATGCCGGCGCCGCCGGCGCGGATGCGCTCGGCCAGCGTGCCCTGCGGGTTGAACTCCAGCTCCAGCTTGCCCGACAGGTAGAGCTCGGCGAACAGCTTGTTCTCGCCGACATAGGAGCTGATCATCTTGCGGATCTGGCCGCCGGCCAGCAGGACGCCGAGGCCGAAGCCGTCGACGCCGCAATTGTTGGAAACCACCGTCAGGTCCTTGACCCCGGACTCGCGGATCGCCGCGATCAGGTTCTCCGGAATGCCGCAGAGGCCGAAGCCGCCGGCCATGATGGTCATACCGTCGAAGAGCGCGCCGCCAAGCGCTTCGACCGCGTCCTTGCGTGTCTTGTCAGCCATGGCCGCACGCTTACGCCGCAGCGCAGCATTTGGGAATGCCCCAAGGGTAGGGCCGGGCAAGATTCGACTGCGCGAATCCGTGATCGCCGGTCCATAGTCGCGCCATGGCGCAAGTTTTCAGCATGTCGCGGCCCGCATGAACGGCGAGGGGCTGCTCATCCAGGCCCTGGTCTACCTGACCGCGGGCGTCGTCTCGGTGCCGATCGCCAAGCGGCTGGGGCTGGGCTCGGTGCTGGGCTACCTGATCGCGGGCGTGATCGTCGGTCCGTTCGCGCTGAACCTGGTGGGCGACGCCAAGGACGTGATGCGCTTCGCCGAGTTCGGGGTCGTGATCCTGCTGTTCCTGATCGGGCTGGAGGTGCGGCCGGCGCTTCTGTGGCGGATGCGCTCGGCGATCTTCGGCCTGGGCGGCGCGCAGCTCCTGGGCACGGCGGCGCTGGTGGCGAGCGCCGGCCTGGCCTTCGGGCTCGACTGGCGGGTGGCGGTGGCGGCGGGGCTGGTGCTGGCCATGTCCTCGACCGCGATCGTGCTGGCCAACCTCGAGGAGCGCGGCCTGCGCCAGGGACCGGTGGGCGAGGCGGCGTTCGGGGTGCTGCTGTTCCAGGACCTGGCGGTGATCCCGCTGTTCGCGATCCTGCCGATGCTGGCGACGGTCCCGATCCACGCCGCGGGAGCCGATGCGGCCGCGCATGGCGGATCGGCCCTGCTGGACAGCCTGCCCGCCTGGGTAAGGCCATTCGCCCTGTTCGCCGCGGTGGGGGTGGTGGTGATCGGCGGCCGCTACCTGACCCTGCCGCTTTTCCGATTCATCGCCGCGGCGCGGCTGCGCGAGATCTTCACGGCGTCGGCTCTACTGCTGGTGGTGGCGGTTGCGGTGCTGATGGAGCTGGTCGGACTGTCGCCCGCGCTGGGCGCGTTCCTTGCCGGGGTGGTGCTGGCGGAGAGCGAATTCCGCCGCGAGCTGGAGACCGACATCGAGCCGTTCCGCGGCCTCCTGCTCGGCCTGTTCTTCATCACGGTGGGCGCGGGGCTCGACTTCGCCGTGGTCGCTCGCCAACCGGGCCTGCTGCTGATCCTGGTGGTCGGACTGATGTCGCTGAAGGCCCTGGCCATGTACGGCGCGGGCCGGCTGTTCCGCCTGGACGACCGGCAGTCGGCCACCGTGGCCGTGGCGCTGGCCCAGGGCGGCGAGTTCGCCTTCGTGCTGCTGACCTTCACGGTGGGCGCGGGGGTGATCGGGCCCGAGCTCGCCAAGCTGCTGTCGGCGGTGGTGGCCATGTCGATGGCGCTCACGCCCCTGGCCTTCGCCGCCTATGGCCGGTTCGTGCTGAACGGCGAGGCGCCGCTCGGCGAGGAGCCGGAGGACATTCCCTTCGACGAGGGCGAACCGGAGGTGATCGTCGCGGGCTTCGGCCGCTTTGGGCAGGTGGCGACGCGCCTGCTGCTGGCCAACGACTTCCGTGTGGTGACGTTGGACTCCAGCATCGAGCAGATCGACCTGCTGCGCCGGTTCGGCCGCCAGGTGCACTATGGGGACGCGAGCCGCATCGACCTGCTGCGGACGGCGGGCGCCGAGAAGGCGAAGCTGCTGATCGTGGCCATCGACGACCAGGACAAGGCGGTGGAACTGGTGGAGGCGGCGCGGGAAGCCTTCCCGAACCTGACCATCCTGGCCCGCGCCTGGGATCGCCGCCACGCCTACGACCTCCTGAAGCACGGCGCCGACGGGGTGGAGCGCGAGACCTTCGAGGGCGGGTTGAAGATGGGCGAGAAGGCGCTGAAGAAGCTGGGCTTCGCGGCCAAGCGGGCGCAGAAGGCCGCGGCCCTGTTCCGCAAGCACGACATCGCCTCGTTCGAGCGGCTGGCGCCGCTGTGGGGCGAGGAGCGCTACACCCTGGCCAGCCGCGACGCCGCCGAGACCATGGAGCGGTTGCTGCGCGCCGACCTGGAGCAGATGGAACTGGACGACGAGGAGGAAGCGGCGGCCGCCGCCCAGGCCGCGGCGCCGCGGCAGGCCAAGGCGTCTTGATCCGGATCATTCCGCCGCCCGGCCCTTGGGTGTAGAGATCGCGGAATGACCGACACCCTGACCCAGGCCGGGATCGAGCCCGTCTCGTTCCACGGCTACGCCGGCGACTTCGAGGGCTTCTCGCAGCGCCTTGGCGACAGCTTCGCCCGCTACGGCTTCGCCGTCCTCGCCGATCACGACCTGCCGCAGGACCGCGTCGAGGCGGCCATCGCCGCGACCAAGGCCTTCTTCGCCCTGCCGGACGCGGTGAAGAAGCCGTACGTGGTCGGGACCGGCGGCCAGCGCGGCTACACGCCGTTCGGGATCGAGACGGCCAAGGACGCCAAGCACTTCGACCTGAAGGAATTCTGGCACATGGGACGCGACCTGCCCCCGGGGCATCGCTATTCCGCCAGCATGCCGCCCAATGTCTGGCCGGCCGAGGTCCCTGCCTTCCAGGCCGACGTGGCCTGGCTGTTCAATGCGCTCGACGGCCTGGGCGGCCAGGTCCTGCAGGCGATCGCCAACTACCTGAAGCTGGAGCGCGGCTTCTTCGGGCCGACCGTGGACGCGGGCAATTCGATCCTGCGCCTCCTGCACTATCCGCCGGTTCCGAAGGACGGGCCGAACATCCGCGCCGGGGCGCACGAGGACATCAATGTCATCACCCTGCTGCTCGGCGCCGAGGAGGCGGGGCTGGAGGTGCTGGACCGCGACGGCCGCTGGCTGCCGATCAACCCGCCACCCGGATCGGTGGTGATCAATATCGGCGACATGCTGCAGCGGCTGACCAACCACCGCCTGCCGTCGACCACGCACCGGGTGGTGAACCCGGCGCCCGAGCGCCGCGGTTTCCCGCGCTATTCGACGCCGTTCTTCCTGCACTTCAACCCGGACTACGAGATCCGAACCCTCGGCTCCTGCGTGGATGCTCAGCATCCGGACCGCTATCCGGCCTCGATCACGGCCGACGCGTTCCTGCTGGAGCGGCTCAGGGAGATCAAACTTCTCTAGCCCTTATCCCCTACTCAGGGTTGGCGCTGGCACAGAAATTTAACGCTGAAGCTCCAGTCTCCGCGGGCGTTTCTCCGGGGGAGACCACCATGTCCCAAACGGACGCCTCGTCGCGGGCCGAGGCCGAGCGCCTGAACGCCCTCGCGGAGCTGGACCTGGCCGAACTCGCTCCCACCTTCGAGCGGGTTGGCCGTCTGGTGCGCGCTTTTTCGGGCCTTGACGGCGATGTCGTGCTGATGGGCGCCGAGCGGACCTGGCGCACCGGCGGCGGCGGTTCCAGCTGGGGCCATGGGGTCCCCGTGGACATCTCGTTCTCGGCGGCGACGATCGAGGCGGACGAGGTGCTATGGGTCGCCGACGCCCAGGCCGACCCCCGTTTCTCCCGTCATCCCGATGTCGTGGCGCCGGTCTCCGGGCGGTTCTATGCGGGCGCGCCCGTTCGACTGGCCGACGGGGCCCGCATCGGCGTGGTTTGCGTCCGCGACGCCGACCCCCGCCCCTACGACCCGGCGCTCGCCGCCGTGCTGGTCGACCTGGCGGCCGTGGTCGCCACCGAATGCGGCCAGCACCGCGCCCAGAAAGCCCTGACCCGCGCCGCCGAGAGCGAGGCCCGCGCCGGACGCCTGCTCTCCACCTTCGTCGAGGTGGCGCCGGTCGCCCTGTGCATGACCGACCGCGACCTGCGCGTTCTGCGCGCCAGCCCGCGCTGGCGGCAGGAACGGCAACAGACCGATCCGGTCGGCCTGACCCTCTACGAGTCCAATCCCGACACCCGCCGCTTCGCCCCGTTCTACGACCACTGCCTGGCGGGCAACACCGTGCAGCACGACCGCGTGCCGATCACCCTGCCCGACGGCACGCCGCGCTGGGTGCGGGTGGAGATCACCCCCTGGCGCGACAGCGAGGGCGAGGTCGGCGGACTGTTGATCATGTCGGTGGACGTGACCCGCAACGTCGAAGCCCTCGAACAGGCCGAACATGCCCAGGAGCGGCTGCAGCTCGCCCTGGAGATCGGCCAGCTCCACATGTGGGAGATGGATTTCAAGCAGCGCCGCCTGGCCTCGGCCGGGGCGCAGAACATTTCGTCCTTCACCTACGACCAGCTCAACGCCGACATCTGGGCCGGCATCCACCCCGCCGATCGCGAGCGGGCGCGGGTGGCGTGGGACGAATACCTGGCGGGCGGAACGCCCTTCCGCCAGAGCTATCGCCTCATGCGGAAGGACGGTCCGCACCAATGGTACGACAGCGCCTGCGAAGCGGTGCGCGACGAGAGCGGCCAGATCGTGCGGGTGATCGGCGTGCTGCGGAACATCGACGCCCAGAAGCGCGCCGAGCTTGAGCTGACGAAGGCCAAGGACGCCGCCGAGACGGCGAACAAGGCCAAGAGCGAATTCCTGGCCAATATGAGCCACGAGATCCGCACGCCGTTGAATGGGGTGATGGGCATCGCCGGCGCCCTGGCCAAGACCGAGCTTTCGGCCCCGCAGGGCGAGATGGTCGGGCTGATCGAGACCTCCGCCCAGACGCTGGAGGCCCTGCTGACCGACATCCTGGACCTGGCGCGGATCGAGGCCGGGCGGCTGGAGATCCGCCCCGAGCCCTTCGACATGGCGACCTCGGCGAACGCCTGCGCGGCCCTGTTCCAGGCCAGCGCGGCGGCCAAGGAGATCGACCTGAGGGTCGAGATCGATCCCTACGCCCAAGGCGCCTTCGAGGGCGACGCGCCGCGCATCCGCCAGATCCTGTCCAATCTGCTGGGCAATGCGGTGAAGTTCACCGCCAAGGGCGAGGTGAAGCTGGCGGTCCGCGCGCGGCGCGACGAGACCACCACCCACCTGGTGTTCGAGGTGTCCGACACCGGCATCGGCTTCGACGCCGAGACCCATGCGCGGCTGTTCGGCCGCTTCCAGCAGGCCGACGGGTCGATCACCCGCCAGTACGGCGGCACGGGCCTGGGCCTGGCCATCTCGCGGTCGCTGGCCGAGGCCATGGGCGGCAGCCTGACCGCCGAGTCCGAACCGGGCGTGGGCTCGACCTTCCGGCTGACCCTGGAGTTGCCCCGTCGCACCGGGGCGGTGGAGATGTGGGGCGAGCACGAGGCCGTCGCCGAAGAGGCCGACCTGGAAGCCATGCGCGTGCTGCTGGCCGAGGACCATCCGACCAACCGGCGGGTCGTGGAGCTGATCCTGGGCGCGGCCGGCGTCGACCTGACCAGCGTCGAGAACGGCGCCGAGGCCGTCGACATGGCCGCGCGCTCGCGCTTCGACCTGATCCTGATGGACATGCAGATGCCGGTGATGGACGGCCTGACCGCTATCCGCGCGATCCGCCGGCGCGAGGCGCGCGAGGGCGGCCCCCACACGCCGATCTACACGCTCACGGCCAACGCCATGCCCGAGCACGCCCTGGCCTCCGACGCCGCCGGCGCCGACGGCCACGTGACCAAGCCGATCACCGCCGACGGGCTGCTGCGCGTGGTGGAGCAGGTCTGGGCCGAGAAGGACGCAGCGAAAGCCGCTGCCGCGACGGCGGCCAACGGGTAGGACAGAAAGCCTCAGCGAAGCGCCCCATTCCTTCTCCCCTCGCGGGAGAAGGTGGCCGCTCGGCGAGCGGTCGGATGAGGGGGCTACTGCCTCTCCGGAGGCACGGCGCGGCCCCTCACCCGACCCTGCTCCGCAGGGCCACCGTCGATACGGAGCCGGACCTCTGCGGTCCGGCTATACGAATGGCCAACGATTTGGCCATTCGTCCGTCTCGACCCCGCGAGGGGAGAGGGAACCTGTGGGCGCCGCGATCAGCTCACCAGACTGCCCCGCGCGTGTCGCGGAGCCGGCCAGGCGCCCTCCCCCTGAAGGGGAGGGCGTGGCGCTCGGATCAGTGGGAGATGCGGAGATTGTCGATCGAGCCGGCGATGGCGTCGAACGCCGCGCCGAGTTGGGAGACATCCTGCACGTCGTAGAACATATCCGGAGAGGTCGCGCAGTTCTGCAGCACCGTCGAGGTGCCGCTCGTGACTTCCACGCGCACCGTATAGATGTAGATGTTCTGGGCCTTCATGTTCGAGCACAGCAGGGACAAGCGGGCGTCCATCGCCTGCTGGCGGGCGCTCGTGCTGGCGTTGGTGCTGCTCAGGCCGCTGACGATGGCCTGCCAGATGTAGCCCGCGCCGCTGTAGAACGACCCGTTCGAGTTGCCCGAGTCGGTCATGGTGTTGGTGCCATCGGTCATCAGGATAACGACCTTGCGCAAGTGGTCGGTGCCGTAGGCCGATCCGTCGGCGAACGGCGCGTTGGGCGAGAGCGTATGCCAGCCCCAGACAAGCCCCATCGGGATGTTGGTGTCGCCCACGGCGACCATGTTGTTGATCGCGGTCTTGACCGAAGCGGTGTCGGTGGTGAGCCGGATCAGCGGCTGCATCGTGCAGCCCGCGTTCGGCCCCTTGGCGTAGCCGGCGCCGTTGATCGTACCCGAGGACGGCGTGCCGGTATACTTGGCGGGATTCTGGATCTTCTGGAGCCAGGTCCAGCCGTTCTGGGCCGCGTCGCTGACATAGCTGTTGGAGTTGCTGAAGCTGGAGTCCGGCTCATCGGGCCAGAAGTAGGGCACGAACATGGTCGCGGGAGTCGCGCTCGTCGGCGCGGTCTCCTGCACGTCGTAGGGCGCGCGCCGGGATTGGACGCACCCGGCCCAGGCGGTGTTGTTCATCGCCTTGAGTTTGGTGAAGCGGTCGGTCTTGCTCGAGAAGATGTCATAGGCCGAGCCGAGCGTGGCGCTGGCCGCGTCCTGGGGGTCCAGCCATGTCGGGAAGCCCGTGCCGCTGTGCGTGGTATTGTTGTAGTTGTTCGTCGCGGTGGAGCCCTGCACCCGTACAGTCATGGCGAACGGCACCAGGGCGACCTTCAGCGGGTTCGGGTCGGTGCTGCGCGCGGCGGCGGCCACCAGCTTGTCGATAAGGCTGCTCGCCGCGCTCTTTAGCGTGGTGATCTTGGTGCCGGCCATCGAGCCGGTGTTGTCGAGCACGAGCGAAATCTCGATCCGGTCCACTGAACGTTGGACCGTGGAACTGGCGGAGATGTTGCTGTGCGGCCAGAGTCCGGGCGCGATGGCCGAGGGCGTGACCTCTGCATAGCCGGTAACGGTATTGCCATTCAGGGCGAAATTCGACGCGACCAAAGTGGTGCCATTCGCCAGGACCAGGTTGGCAGCCAGGGCCTTGTCGCCGATCGAGTCGATCTGAGCCGTGGTCGTGGCGGTGGAGCGCGCAGCAAACAGGCTGGCCGCGTCGAGCGCATCCTGGAGCTGGGTTCGCTGGCTCGACGCGAGGTAGACGTCGAACATGCCGAGCGTCAGTGGGGCAAGCAGAACCAGGGCCACGGCGAAGAAGACGGCGGCGGCGCCGCTCTCGTCCTTGGCGCCCCGGCGTAGGCGCCGGGTCAGGCGCGCGAGCGAGCGCTGGAGTCTGTTCTGCTTGGTCGTGGCGCCCATGGCCGCCGCCCCCTGATCACGGATTTTCCGCAGCAGGATCGTTCATCTGGGTAAATGAACCGGCGCCCGAGAGTATTAACGGCCAAGTTTGGCCGCGGGGCCCTAGAGTAGGGATTCGGCCGCGCGGCGGATGGAGTCCTCGATGGCGGCCTGGGCGTCGGATTGGCTCGATTGCGCACCGGTCGCGACCGTCACGCCGTCTTCGTCGAACACGCGCCAGGTCCAGCCCAGCTCTTCATGGCTCAGCGAATAGGCGAAGGGCAGTTCCGACATGGCCGGCCTCGCATTGTGCATTGCAACAATATGACAAATCCAATCCTGAACGCCGTGTCTGTCAAGCGGTTGCGCGCTTTGCGGCGCGAAACGCGCGTCTCACGCGAATCTTGAACGGGCGCCCTTCCGGCGGTTCGCGCGTTCGGCGAGAATTCCGTATTGGGAGCCGCCGACATGACCGACCAGACCTCGCCCGAGACCCTGAAATCCGCCGCCCGCGCCCTGCTCAAGGAGGCCGCCCTGGTGGACGGAAAATGGATCGCCGCCGGCGCCGACGGCCTGGCCGTGGAGGACCCGGCCGAGGAAACCATGTTGGGCCGGGTCCCCAGACTGAGTAGCGACCAGGTCTCGCAAGCGATCGCCGCGGCGGCCCGGGCCTTTCCCGACTGGGCCGGGCGCAAGGGCAAGGCCCGGGCCGAGTTCCTGCATCGCTGGGCGGACCTGGTCGCCCGCAACGAACAGGGCCTGGCCGCCCTGATCAGCCTGGAGAACGGCAAGCCCTATGCCGAGGCCCTGGGCGAGGTGCGCTACGCCAATTCCTTCATCTCGTGGTTCGCCGGCATGGCCGAGCGGCTGGACGGGCGGACGATCGACTCGGCCAACGCCCAGGACCTGATCCTGGCGTTTCGCGAACCGGTGGGGCCGGTGGCGGCGATCACGCCATGGAACTTTCCGGCCGCGATGATCACCCGCAAGGCGGCCGCGGCCTTCTGCGCCGGCTGCACGGTGGTGCTGAAGCCGGCCTCCGCCACGCCCTTCACCGGCATCGCGCTGGCGACGCTGGCCCTGGAGGCCGGCCTGCCGGAGGGGGCGTTCTCGGTGGTGACCGGGGCGCAGGACGTGGTGGGCGGGGCGCTCACCGGATCGACGGCGATCCGCAAACTGTCGTTCACCGGCTCCACCGAGGTCGGCCGCAAGCTGGCCGCCCAGTGCGCGCCCTCGCTGAAGCGGCTGTCCATGGAGTTGGGTGGGGCCGCGCCGCTGATCGTCTTCGACGACGCCGACCTGGACGCCGCGGTCGAGGGGACGGTGGCTGGGAAGTTCCGCGCGGGGGGCCAGACCTGCGTCTGTCCCAACCGGGTCTATGTGCAGAAGGGCCTGCGCGACGCTTTCCTGGAGAAGCTGACCGCCAAGGTCGCGGCGCTGAAGGTCGGCAAGCCCTTCGAGCCGGGCGTCGCGATCGGGCCGCTGATCGACGCCAAGGGGGTGGCCAAGGTCGAAGACCACATCGCGCGCACCGTGGCGGCTGGCGGATCGGTGCTGACCGGCGGGGCGCGGCACGAACGCGGCGGCCGCTTCTTCCAGCCCACGGTGATCGCCGGCGGGGACGACGCCCTGTTCTGCGAGGAGGAGACCTTCGGGCCGCTGGTCCCGGTGTTCGGCTTCGACGGCGAAGAGGAAGCGCTGGCCCGCGCCAACGCCTCGGACTACGGCCTGGCCGCCTTCCTGTTCAGCGACGACCTGAACCGCGCCCTGCGGGTGGGCCGGCGGCTGGAAGCCGGGATCGTGGGGGTGAATTCCGGCCTGATCTCCAACGCCGCCAATCCGTTCGGCGGGGTCAAGCAATCCGGCTTCGGGCGCGAGGGCTCGACCTACGGGATCGAGGACTATCTGCAGGTGAAGTCTCTGACCCTGGCGCTGCGCTGAGGCGGCCGCGCCTGTCACTTGGCCCCGATTGACGGCCACTCCGGTTTCGCGTCCCATCGGGCCTGCGACAATCTGTCAGTTCGGGGAGTGAGCGATGGCGAGCGACGAGACGCCGGCGGGCGGCGACGGCTCTTCGCCTTCCCCCGCTTCCCCGCCGGGCGGCTGGCGCGGCTGGCTCGCCAAGGCGCGGGCGAGCCGGATGTCGGGCATGGTGGCGGCCGCCGTGATCATCGCGGCGTTCGGTGGCGGCTACCTGACCGCCAAGGGAATCGAGGATTTCGGCAAGGCCAGCGTCGCGGGCGAACCCGGCGCCCAGGGCTGGAGCCTGTTCGGCCACCCGCGCGGGGCCAATGCGCCCCGGCGCGGCATCCCAAAGCCGGAAGGCTTCGCCGTCTGGCGCTCGCGGATCGACACCTCCAAGGCCGAGCCCATGGCCTGCGTGCAGCTCACGCGGCCGCTGGACGCGTCCAAGTCCTATGCCGACTACGTGCTGGTCTCGCCCGACCTCGGCCACGCGCCGGCGGTGTCGGTGAAGGACGACGAGCTGTGCGTCGGCGGCGTGGGCTTCAACGACCGCCGCCTGACGCTGCTGAAGGG
>CAMFIW010000046.1 GCA_945952355.1 uncultured Phenylobacterium sp.
TGGCGGCGGCCACGTCGATATGGTCCACGCCGGCCCCGAAGTTGGCGATCAGCTTCAGCCGCTCGCCGGCCCGCGAGATGAGATCGGCGTCGATCCTGTCGGTGATCGTCGGCACCAGGGCGTCGCACTCGCCCACGGCCGAGATAAGGGCGTCGCGCGACAGCGGGTCGTCCTCGAGATTCAGCTGGGTGTCGAACAGCTCGCGCATCCGCGTCTCCACCGGATCGGGGAGCCTGCGGGTGACGATGACTTTCGGCTTTCGCACGGCCATGGGCGGTCGGGACTCGAAAAAGGCGTTCCTGGGGTCCGCGCTCTGGCGCGTTGCTCAGCAACCCTCTAGCAAAGGGGGCATGGACGGCCAAGGCGAGGTTGGTTCGCGGCGCAGATCGTGGCTGTGGACGCTGAATTTGACGGCGGGGCTATTTCTGGTCGCCGGCGCGGCCTGGGCGGCTGCGGATCGGCCCACGCCGTCCGGCCTGCCCGTGCCGCGCTACGTGACCCTGAAGTTCGACACCGTGAACGCGCGGGGTGGCCCGGGCGACGACCACAAGCTCCTGTGGGTCTACCACGCCAAGGGCCTGCCGGTTCAGGTGGTGGCCGAGAACTCGGAATGGCGCCGCATCTGCGACCCGGAGCACGGCCTCGCCTGGGTCCACAAGCGCACCACCGACGGCCGGCGAAGCGTCATGCGCACCGCCGCCACCCCGCTCCCGCTGCGCAAGGGGCCGAGGGCCGACGCCCCCGTCGCGGCCTATCTGCAGTCGCGCTCCATCGCCGGCCTGGTCCGCTGCGGCGCCAAGGGCTGGTGCAAGCTGAAGGCCGGCGGGGTCACGGGCTGGGCCCCCGCCCAGGAGCTGTGGGGCGTCGACGAGCGGCCCCAGTGCGGATGAATTTCGCGACCCGCCCCTGAACGCGCGTAAGGATCGCGCCGTTGAGCATGGGCGGCGGCTCTGCTAGCCCTCCCCCCAATAACTCCGAACTCCGAAGACCATGATCATGAACATCGGCGCCAAGGCCAAGGATCACTACAGCTACGAGGAGCTGCTCGCGTGCGGGCGCGGCGAGATGTTCGGGCCGGGCAACGCCCAATTGCCCGTGCCGCCGATGCTGATGTTCGACCGCATCGTGAAGATCACCGACGAAGGCGGCGCCCACGGCAAGGGCTATGTCGAGGCCGAACTCGATATCCGCGACGACCTCTGGTTCTTCCAGTGCCACTTTATCGGCGATCCGGTGATGCCCGGCTGTCTGGGCCTCGACGCCATGTGGCAGCTGGTGGGCTTCTTCCTCGGCTGGTCGGGCGCGCCGGGCAAGGGCCGCGCTCTCGGCGTCGGCGAGGTCCGCTTCTCGGGCCAGGTTGCGCCCAAGGTCAAGAAGCTGGTCTACAAGATCGATCTCAAGCGGGTGATCATGCGCAAGCTGGTCATGGGCATCGGCGACGGTGTCCTCGAGGCCGACGGCCAGGTCATCTACGAGGCCAAGGATCTGCGCGTCGGCCTGTTCGACGCCAAGGACCTGGTCTGAGTACGGGTTAGGGGGAGCAGGAGAACGGCATGCGCCGCGTCGTCGTGACTGGGATCGGGATCGTCTCGTCCATCGGAAACAACGCCAACGAGGTGCTGGCCTCGCTGCGCGAAGCCAAGTCGGGCGTGATCGCCGCGCCGGAGTATGCGGAGCTGGGCTTCCGCTGCCAGGTCCACGCCGCGCCGCAGATCGACTGGGAATCGATGGTCGACCGCCGCGCCGCCCGATTCCTCGCCCAGGGCACCGCCTTCTCCCACATCGCCATGGAACAGGCGATCGCCGACTCCGGCCTGGGTGAATCCGAAGTCTCGAACGAGATGACCGGCCTGATCGTCGGCTCCGGCGGCGCCTCGACCCGCGCCATCGTCGAAGCCGCCGCGATCACCCGTGAGAAGGGTCCGAAGCGCGTCGGCCCGTTCGCGGTGCCCAAGGCCATGAGCTCGGGCCCGTCGGCCACGCTCGCCACCTGGTTCAAGATTCGCGGCCTGAACTTCTCGATCTCATCCGCGTGCGCCACCTCGGCCCACTGCATCGGCTCCGGCTACGAGCAGATCGTCATGGGCAAGCAGGACGTGGTCTTCGCCGGCGGCACCGAAGAGCTCGACTGGACGCTCAGCGTCCTGTTCGACGCCATGGGAGCCATGAGCTCCAGCTTCAACGATCGTCCGGCGATCGCCAGCCGCGCCTATGACAAGGATCGCGACGGCTTCGTCATCGCCGGCGGCGCCGGCATCGTGGTGCTCGAGGAGTACGAGCGCGCCAAGGCCCGCGGGGCCAAGATCTATGGCGAGATCGTCGGCTACGCCGCCAATTCCGACGGCCACGACATGGTCGCCCCCTCGGGCGAGGGCGCCGTGCGCTGCATGAAGCTGGCCATGGCCGGCGCCGGCGGCCGGACCATCGACTATCTGAACCCGCACGGCACCTCGACCCCGGTGGGCGACGAGCGCGAAATGGGGGCGGTGCGCGAGGTGTTCGGCGACAAGGCTCCGGCCATCTCCTCGACCAAGTCGCTGACCGGCCACAGCCTGGGCGCCGCTGGCGCGCAGGAGGCGATCTACTCGCTGCTGATGCTCAACAACGGCTTCCTGACCGAGAGCGCCAACATCGAAAACCTGGACCCGATCTTCGAGGGCCTGCCGATCCTGCGCAAACGCGAGGACCGCCAGGTCGAGACGGCGATGTCCAACAGCTTCGGGTTCGGCGGCACAAACGCCTGCCTGGTGATGTCGAGGGTTTGAGCCACTTCCCCGGGTGTCATCCTGGAAAGCGCGTCGGCGCCTGTCCGGGACCCAGACGCGCGGGGGTCTCCGGCTTTGGGTCCCGGCCTTCCGCTTCGCCTAAGCCGGGATGACACTGGGAAATGGCTGCAGCACCCCTCTTCCGCCGTGCTCGTCGCGAGGACGTCCCCGCCATCGCCGCCCTGCTCGCGGACGACGCCCTGGGCGCGGGTCGCGAGAATCCGTCCGACGTCGCGCCCTACTTCGCGGGTTTCGCGCGCATCGAAGCCGATCCAAGCAATCTGCTCGCCGTGGCGGAGATCGAGGGCTCGGTGAGGGGCTGCCTGCAGCTCACCTTCGTGCCGGGCCTCTCGAACCGCGGCGCCGAGTTCGCCCTGCTGCAGGCGGTCCGGATCGACGCGTCCCTGCGCGGCCAGGGCGTCGGACAGGCCTTCGTCGAATGGGCGATGGACCAGGCCCGAAGCGCCGGCTGCGCCGCCATCGAGCTCCTCACCCACGCCAGTCGCACCGAGGCCCAGCGCTTCTATGTCCGCCTCGGCTTCGCGGCCTCCCACCTGGGGATGCGGCGGCCGCTATAGGTCCTCCCCCAACGGGGGAGGAACTCGAAGCGCCGCTCACGGCAATTCGGGTTGCGCGGCGCGGCGCCGCCGTCCACAAACCCGACCGACAGTCCACCTCCGAGGAGACGCCACGTGGCCGACGACTATCAGATGCCCAAGGGCGACCTGATGAAGGGCAAGAAGGGGATCGTGACCGGGGTCGCGAACCATCAATCCATCGCCTGGGGCATCGCCAGCCAGCTCGCCGCCCAGGGCGCCGAGATCGCCTTCCTGCACCTGCCGGGCATGGAGCGCCGTGTCCAGCCGCTCGCCGAGAGCATCGGGGTCAAGACGCTGGTGGCCGTCGACGTACAGGACGACGCCTCGATGGACGCCGCCTTCGCCGCGGTCGAGAAGGCCTTCGGGACCCTGGACTTCTTCGTCCACTCCATCGCCTTCGCCAACAAGGACGAGCTGAAGGGCTCCTTCGTCGACAACACCACCCGCGAGGGCTTCCTCCGCGCGCTGGACATCTCGGCCTTCAGCTTCGTCGACTGTGCGCGCCGCGCCTCGGCCCTGATGCCGAACGGCGGCTCGATCATAACGCTCACCTATATGGGCTCCGAACGCGCCATCCCGAACTACAACACCATGGGCGTCGCCAAGGCCGCCCTGGAGGCGGCGACCCGCTACGCGGCCCGCGACCTCGGCCCCAAGGGCATCCGGGTCAATGCGCTGTCGCCCGGCGCAATGCGCACCCTGTCGCTCGCTGGCATCTCCGGCGGCCGCGGCATGCTTGCCAAGGGCCGCTCGCTCTCGGCCATGAAGGAGGACACCTCGATGGAGGGCGTCGCCGGCGCGGCCTTGTGGCTGCTCTCGGACCTCGGCCGGTCGACCACCGGCGAGCTGGTCCACGTCGATGCGGGCTTCCACATCATGGGCTTCACCGAGGACGAGGAAGGCTAGGGCGGAGCGCCCCATGAGCTACGACGCCGACGTCATCATCGCCGGGGCCGGCATGGCCGGGGCCACTCTGGCGCTGGCCCTCAAGCAGGGCGGGCTCGAGCCGCTCCTGATCGATCCGCTCGCCTTCGACACCCAGCTCGCGCCGACCTTCGACGGGCGGTCTTCGGCCATCGCCTTCGCCAGTTTCCGCCAGTGGCGGGCCCTGGGGCTGGCGGCCGACATCGAACCCCACGCCCAGCGGATCGAGCAGATCCTGGTCACCGACGGCCGCACGCCGGGCGCGTCGGCGGGAGGCCCCTCGCCGTTCTATCTTCGCTTCGATTCCGCCGAGATCGCCGACCGGTCCGAGGGCGAGCCCCTGGGCTACCTGCTGGAGAACCGCCGCAGCCGCGCCGCCCTTGCCACCGCCGTCGGCAAGGCCGGCATCCGGGTGCTCGCGCCAGCCAAGGTTGCTTCGGTGACCTTCGACAAGGCTTGCGCCGCCGTGACCCTGGAGGATGGCCGCATCCTGCGTGCGCCCCTGGTCGTGGGAGCGGAAGGCCGTGGCTCGGTCGTCCGCGCCGCCGCCGGAATCGGTGCGCTCGGCTGGGACTACGCCCAGACCGGCGTGGTCGCCACGGTCCGCTTGGCGCGGCCGCACGGTGGCGTGGCCCATGAGTATTTCCTGCCGGGCGGCCCGTTCGCCATCCTGCCCCTCACCGACGACCGCGCGAGCCTGGTCTGGACCGAACCCACCACCAAGGGCGCGGCGCTGAAGGCCGCCCGGCCGGAGATCTTCCACGCCCACCTGCAGCGCCGTTTCGGCCCGTTCCTGGGCGAGGCGACGGTCGAGGGGCCGGTCTTCACCTATCCGCTCTCGCTGCAGCTCGCCGAGCGCTTCGCCGCCCCGCGCTGCGCCCTTCTCGGCGACGCCGCCCATGGCATCCATCCGATCGCCGGCCAGGGCTTGAATCTGGGGCTCAAGGGCGCCGCGGCCCTGGCCGAGACCCTGGTCGACGCGGCCCGCCTGGGCGAGGACATCGGCTCGGAAGCGGTGCTGGAGCGCTACGCACGCTGGCGGCGTGTCGACACCACGGCCATCGCGGTCTCGTCCGACCTTTTCGTGCGCCTGTTCTCCAACGACAACCCGCTGCTGCGCCTGGCGCGCGGCGTCGGCATGGCCGCCGTCAACCGCATCGGCCCGGCCCGCCGCTTCTTCATGCAGGAAGCCGGCGGCGCCATGGGCGATCTGCCCAAGCTGCTGCGCGGCGAGCGGCTTTAGCTGGACCCGTCCGAAGCGCGCCAGCGCTTCCTCTCCCGCGAGGCGGGAGAGGTAAGGCGAGGGCTCTTACGGCTGTGTGATCCCCCTCACCCTACCCTCTCCCCTTCAAGGGGGAGAGGAATGTCAGGCTCTCCGCGCGCTGAAGTTCAGGATCCCGTCGCCCGTCTTCGGCGGCCGTCCCGTCCGGTAGTTGCCACAGACCTCGACCTCGCCGAACCCGACGCTCGCCAGGGCCATCTCCAGCTCCTTCACACCCCAGACCCGGTAGGCGAAGAACTCGATCTCGGCCTCGACCAGTCGCCCGTCCCGCCAGCGCTCGTAGCGGTCGCGGTTCACCCGGCGCTGGGCGATGGGGTCGGAGACCGCGATCTGGCTCTCATGCGTCAGCAGGTCACCGTTCTCGGCCCGCCAGCTCCGGGGCCGCCCCTCGGCTTCGAAGAAGCTCATCGGCGGGATGTCGAGCAGGAGCTGGCCGCCCGGCGCCAGGTGGTCGCGAAACCGCGCCAGCGCCGCCACGCCGGCCTCGAAGTCGTCGATCAGGATGAAGGAGCTGGCCGGGACGATGATCGCGGCATAGGCGCGGCCCATGTCGAAGTCGTCGAAACCGGCCTGGACCAGGCGGAGGTCCAGGCCCCGCGCGGCGGCGTTGGTGGCGCAGATCGCCAGCATCTCGGCGGAGCGGTCGAATCCCTCCATCGCGACGCCGGCTTCCAACAGGGGGATGGTCAGTCGGCCCGAGCCGCAGGCGGCCTCCAGGACCGGGCCGTCCAGGCCCTTCAAGCGGCCCTGGTAGTAGGGGCCGTCGAACAGCGACCCGACCGGCTTGTCGAGGTCGTAGATTTCAGCGCAGAGCCGCCCATAGCGGTTGCGCTCCGTGGTGTCGGACATGAAGGTCTCATGGCGAGAGGAAGCAGGCGATCACGCCCGCGGGCGGATCGGCGATGGTCCACGGACCTGCGCGCGCTCAGGCGCGGGCGGCGATCCGCACGGAATGACGAGCCTTCATCTATTCGCCTCCTCGCTTCGATGCGGAGGCAGCCTGCGCGGCGCCGCTCAGTCCGTCAATTCCCGCGCTTCCTCGGGCAGCATGATCGGCACGCCGTCGCGGATCGGATAGGCCAGGCGAGCCTGGCGGCTGATCAGTTCGGCGCGGGTGCGGTCATAGTCGAGCGGGCCGTGGGTGACCGGGCAGACCAGCACCTCAAGCAGGCGCGGGTCGATCTCGGCCTCGAGGGCGGGCAGGTCGTCTTGGTCAGCGGCGGGGGAGGTCATGGAGGGGCTTTTACTGCAGGCTGTGCGGTTCGTCGCCGCCGTCGTCCATCGAGTCGATCTCGAGCAGGGCGGTGAGCGCCTCGCAGCGGGCGGCCAGCGACGGCGCCTCCAGCAGCGCCTGCTTCTCCACCGGCTCGAAAGGCAGGCCCATGGCCAGGCTGGTGACCAGGCTCTCCAGCGGCGCGGTCTCGGCCGTTTCCCAGTCGATGTCGAGCTCGCGGCGGTTCAGATAGGTCTTCAGCGCCTTGGCGAACCGCTTGCGGTCGAACGCCTCCGCCTCGACGTCCTCGTCTCCCAGGTCCTCGGCATAGCGCTCGAAGGTCGCCCGCACCTGGCGATAGGGCGTACGCACCGGCAGCTCGTCGCCAACCCCGAAACGGCACACGCCCGTGAGCGTGATCAGATAGGTGCCGTCCGAGGTCTCGTTGAAGCTGGTGATCCGCCCTGCGCAGCCGACGCCCGCCAGGTTCGGCCGGGCCCGCTCGCCGCCGGCGGTCTGGATCATGCCGATCATCCGGTCGCCCGCCATCGCGTCGTCGACCATGTTGAGATAGCGCGGCTCGAAGATCCGCAGCGGCAGCTCCCCGCCCGGCAGCAGCAGGGCGCCGTCCAGCGGAAAGACCGGGATGACCTGGGGCAGGTCGCCCGCGCGGCGGTAGCCGGTCATGGGAGGCCTTTCCCGCTTCATGAGAACAGGATCGAGGACAGCCGGCGGCGGCCCGAGCGGGTGATGTCGGAGCCCGGCCCGGCGGCCTCGAACACGGTCAGCAGCTGCTTGCGCGCCGCCTCGTCGTTCCATGCGCGGTCTGCGGCGATGATGGTCAGCAGGTGGTCCGCCGCCTCCTGCCATCGGCCGCGGCCGGCCAGCGCCTTGGCGAGCTCATAGCGGGCCTCGTGATCGTCGGGGTTGGCGGCGATCGCCTTCTCGAAAGCCGAGGTCTCCGAGGGCGCCTCGTCGGCCAGGGCCAGGGCCGCGCGCACGCTGTCGAGGTCGGTGTCCTTGGCGTCGCCGGCGGCCTCGACGATCTCGCGGGCCCGCTCGGTCTCGCCGGCGTCCAGATAGATCTTGGCCATGCCGCCCAGCGCCTTGGCGTTGGTCGGGTCGATCTGCAGCACCTGGGCGTAGGCCTGGGCCGCGCCGCCGATGTCGCCCAGCTCGACGCTTTCCTTGGCCAGGGCCAGCAGCTCGTCGGTCTCGTTCATCGGCGCCTGGCCGGCGAGACGGTCGACGAAGCTTTTCACCTGGCTCTCGGGCAGGGCGCCCATGAAGCCGTCCACCGGCCGCCCGCCGGAGAAGGCGAACACGGCGGGGATCGACTGCACCCGCAGCTGGCCCGCATAGGCCGGGTGCTGGTCGATATCGATCTTCACCAGCTTGACCTTGCCCTTGGCGGCCAGGACGGCGCGCTCGATGGCCGGGCCGAGCTGGCGGCAGGGGCCGCACCACGGCGCCCAGAAGTCGACGATGACCGGCGTCTCCTTGGACGCCTCGATGACGTCGGCCATGAAGCCGGCGTCCGTGCCGTCCTTGATGAGGTCGCCGGCCGGCTTGGGCTGGGTTTCGCCGATCAGGCTCATATTGCTTATCCCGTCCCTGGGGGTCCCAGGCTCAAACACGCGTGGCCGCTAAAATGGTCCCTTCCGGGCCGGTCTTCAACGCACCACCATGGACATGGTGGGGAAATCCACCACGAGAGGCTCGATCGACAGCGCGTCGAGGAACCGCCGCAACCCCGCCTGCCCGACCGTCGTGGTCGCCGTGTTGGTCAGCGGATGGAAATTCACCTGCTCGGCCTCGGCCAGGGCGCGGTCCAGCACGAAGGTCACGCGCCGGTCGGTGTCGTTGACCAGGCCGAAAGCCGTGACCGAGCCGGGGGTCACGCCCAGGGTCTCCACCATCAGCTCCGCCGGCCCGAAGGACAGCCGCGCCGAGCCGATCACGGCGTGCAGGCGCTTCAGGTCGATCGCCGTGTCGTCCTTGGCCGAGATCAGCCACAGCCGGCCCTTGGCGTCCTTCAGGAACAGGTTCTTGGTGTGGGCGCCGGGGATGCCGTCCTTGACCCCGGGCGCCTCGCCGACGCGGAAGACGGCGACATGGTCGGTGGTCGTGTGATCCACGCCGTGGGTGTCGAGGAAGGCGATCAGTCCGGCGCGGTCGAGCATGCCCGCTCTCTAGCCGTTCGAGGGCCGCCCGGCCAAGCCGTGCTGGACGCGGCGCCGTCAAGGTCGCTAAGCAGGTTCGACAGACCGAATGCGAGAAAAGTCCCATGGAGCTCGAATGCTATCCCACCTCCGAGCGGCCGCCTGAGATCGTCGCCGGCCGGCCGCAGCGGGCCTGGATGGACAAGTTCTCCGAGCGACATCCCTATCGCTGCCTCCCGCTCAGCATGGCGAACACCACGGGTTGGGAGATCCTCTGCCCCATGGCCTTCACGGCCGAGTGGAACGGCGGGCTGATGCAGAACGACATCACGCTCAAGACCGACTACCCGCATCCGGACTTCCACAACTTCGCCAAGAGCCATTTCAGCCACGGCGTGCTGACCATGCATCCCGGCTACCTGTTCCGGACGCCGCCCGGCTGGTCGATGATCGCCCAGGGGCCGCCCAACCACGTCAAGGACGGCATCCAGCCCCTGGCCGGCCTGGTCGAGACCGACTGGCTGCCCTTCCCCTTCACGATGAACTGGATCTTCACCCGGCCCGGCAAGGTGAGGTTCGAGAAGGGCGAGCCCTTCTGCTTCATCACCCTGACCCAGGACAAGCAGGTGGCGGAGTTCCAGCCCGCCATCCGCTCCATGGCCCGCAATCCGGAACTCCGCGACCAGTACGACACCTGGGAGAAGCACCGCTCGGAATTCAACAAGCGCATCTTCCGCCTGGACCCCGACGCGACCAAGGAGGCGTGGCAGCGCTACTACTTCAAGGGCGAGTTCCCGGAGGAGACCGGCGTGGCGCCCAAGGACCACGTGAACAAACGCCGCCTGAAGGCCCCCAAATTCTTCGGGTGACCGCCTTGCAAACCCGCGGGCCCTCTGCCATAAGCCCGCTTCTCGAATTTCGGGGCGGCCGGAAACGGTGGTCCCTCAGGAGTGCGGGCGTAGCTCAGGGGTAGAGCACAACCTTGCCAAGGTTGGGGTCGTGAGTTCGAATCTCATCGCCCGCTCCAGGAAATTCGGACGACCAGCGCGGCCCTTCGGGGCCGCGTTTTCGTTTTGGGGTCCTAGGCCGCGCCGGCGACGGGCGCGTGGGCGCGGTGGGCCGGGCGCGCAAGGCGCTGGGCGATGGTCTCGGCCAGGTCGGCGCGGACCTCGTCGTTGCGGAACAGGTGGTCCACGCCCGGCGGAAACTCAGTGTCCATGCCGAACACCTCGGCGAGCCGGCCGCGCGGCGTTCCGAAATAGTCTTCGAACTCCGCGAGGAAGGGATCGTCCCAGCCCTGGATCACCAGGGTGTCGACGCCACGCTCGGCGATGCCGCGAAGCTTGCGGCTGGCCGCCTCGGCGGGCGTGTCGCGGCCCAGGGAGCGGGCGGCCCCGGTCTCGAGAGCGCGCTGCAGCAACTGGCCGGGCACGGCGGCGATCTTGCGCCATGGCACTGCGCCGCGCAGCATGGCGCGCCAGCGGGCGGGCTCGCGGGCGAGGTGCAGGTAGCCCTTCAGCCCCAGCACCGGATCCTGCGGTGGGGTCTCCAGGTCCCAGAACAGCCGGCGCGGATTGACCAGGACGATGCCGCTGACCCGCGGATCGAGTTGGGCGACGTTGCAGGCTAGCTGCGAGCCCCAGCAGAAACCGATCAGGCTGATGCGCTGGTGGCCGTTGGCGCGCAGCCAGCCCAGGGCCGCGTCCACGTCACCGAGGGCCTCGGCCATGTTGACGAACGGATCGAGCTGGCCGGGCCGCGCGGGGCTGTCGCCAAAGCCGGAGATGTCGAACCGGAGCGAGGTCACCCCCTCGGCCGCCAGGCGGCGGGCGACGCCGACCCACAGGCCGTCCATTCCCGCCCGGCTGATCGCCCCGGTGTTGAGGAACAGCACGGCGGGCCTGTCGCGGCGCGCGCGGCCGCGGGGCTCGCAGAGGGTTGCGAACAAGGGCG
>CAMFIW010000047.1 GCA_945952355.1 uncultured Phenylobacterium sp.
GCTGAGACCAAGCTCCAGCTTGATCCCCTGTTAAGCCGCCGGGCCTAGCCTCGCGGCCATGGTCGACGATCTCTCGCCCCCCGCCGCAGCCGCCCGCGTCGGCGCCGAACAGCTCGCCGCCCTCAGCCACGAGATCCGCACGCCGATGAACGGCGTGCTGGGCATGGCGCGGTTGCTGGAGGGCACCCAGCTCACCGATGAGCAGAAGAGCTATGTCGCCGCCCTGCGCGAGAGCGGCGAGCACCTGCTGGGCCTGGTCAACGACCTCCTGGACTTCGCCAAGCTGGGCGCCACGCGCGTGGAGTTGCACCCCGCCCGCTTCGACGTCGAGGACCTGCTGCGCGGCGTGTGCGAACTGCTGGCGCCCCGCGCCCAGGAGAAGGGGCTGGAGATCGCCTGGGCCGCGCCCGCCCGCATCGGAACCATCGAGGCCGACGAAGGCCGCCTGCGGCAGGTGCTGCTGAACTTCGCAGGCAACGCCATCAAGTTCACCAAGGCCGGCGGCGTGCTGGTCACGGTCGCCGAGGCGGGCCCCGAGCGCCTGCGCTTCACCGTTTCCGACACCGGGCCGGGCGTGCCCCCGGCCGACCGCACCCGAATCTTCGAGGCCTTCGCCCAGTCCGACCCGGCCCATGACGGCGTCCAGCTCGGGGGAGCGGGCCTAGGCCTCGCCATCGCCCGCACCCTGGCCCTGGTCATGGACGGCGAGGTCGGGGTCGACGAGGCGCCCGGCGGCGGCGCGGCCTTCTGGATGGAGGCCAGCCTGGTCTGGCAGCGCCGCGCGCCCCCCCGCCGCCTCGCCGGCCGCACGGTCGGGGTCCTGTCCGCCAATCCCGCCGTGGCCGAGGCCGCCCGCCTGCAGGTCGAAGCCCTCGGCGGCCAGGCCGTTGTGGCGCGCGACGCCGCCGCCGCGCCGCGGGCAGAGGTCCTGCTCGTCGACCATGCGCTCGAGCCCAAGGGCCCGCCCGACGGGCGGCCGTCCCTGATCCTGCTTACACCGGAGGCCCGCGGCCGCATCGACGGCTATCGCGAACAAGGCTTCGCCGGTTATCTGATCAAGCCCCTGCGCCCCGCCTCCCTGGCGGAACGCGTGCTGGCCGCCGCCGGCGAGGGACAGGTCAAGGCCGCCGAGGACGAGCGCGTGGCCGCCGCCACGGCCCCGGGGGCCAGGGTCCTGCTGGTCGAGGACAACGCCATCAACGCCCTCCTGGCCCGCACCCTGCTCACGCGCGAGGGGTGCCAGGTCGACCAGGCGGCCGGCGGCCAGGAGGCGCTCGCCGCGCTCGCCATCGGCGGCTACGACCTCATCCTCATGGACATGCGCATGCCAGGCATGTCCGGCCTGGAGGCCACGCGGCGCATCCGCGGCCTGGGTATCGACACCCCGGTCGTGGCCCTGACCGCCAACGTCTTCGAGGAGGACCGCCACGCCTGCCTGGAGGCCGGGATGGACGATTTCCTGATGAAGCCGCTCGGCGCCGACGCCCTTCGGCGCGTGCTCGCCCGGCTCGGGCGGGGCGGCTGGACGGAGACCGCGGCGCGCGCCAAGCTCGCCTGACGCGGTCGGCGCTCGGCCCCGCGCGGAGCACAGCCGACCAGCGAGATGACGACCTCCGAACCTGCCCAGAAGAAGAGCGCGCTCGCCGCCCTGGCCGTCTTCGGCGAACGGCGCGCCCTGGTCATGCTCGCGCTCGGCTTCGCCTCCGGCCTGCCGAACCTGCTGATCTTCGACACCCTGTCGGCCTGGCTCCGCGACGCGGGCCTGAGCCTCGAGGTGATCGCCTTCTTCGGACTCGCCACCCTCGCCTATTCGCTGAAGTTCCTCTGGGCCCCCCTGGTCGACCGGGCGGCCATTCCGTTCCTGACCCCCAGGCTCGGCCACCGGCGGTCGTGGATGCTGGTCTGTCAGGCCCTGGTCATGCTGGGTCTCGTCCTGATCTCGACCGCCGACCCACGCGCCGCGCTCGGCTGGATGGCCGCGGCCGCCGTCTTCGTGGGGTTCGTCTCGGCCACCCAGGACATCGTCATCGACGCTTGGCGCATCGAGGCGGCCGCCAGCGAGAAGCAAGGGGCCATGGCGGCCGCCTATCAATGGGGCTACCGCATCGCCATGATCGTGGCCGGCGTCGTGCCCTTGGCGCTCTCCGAGTACGCCGGCTGGAACCTGTCCTACGGCCTGATGGCCGGGCTGATGCTGTTCGGGGTCCTGGGCGTCCTGGGCGCCCCGCGCGAAGCCCAGCACGTGATGCGGCCCATCCCCACGGAAGGCGTGACGGCTTCGCCCGCCCGTGACCTGGTGGAATGGCTGGCGCGGCTCTCGCTCTTCGTCCTCGGCGCCCTCGCCCTGGGTTCGGGCCTGGCGGCCAATGCAGGCCTGCTGTCCGGCATCGTCTCGGGCCTGGGCCTCCCCTCGGCCGGGGAGGCGCTCAAGGCGGCCTGGACCGCCAAGCCCTACGGGGTCTTCGTCCAGCTCTGCGGCGTTCTCTCCGGTGGCGCGGTCATCGTGCTGGCGGCGTTCCCGATTCCGGGCGCGCGCACCTTGCCGGGCCGATATCTGGGCGTGGCGCTCGGGGAGCCGCTCGCAAATTTCTTCGGCCGCTACGGACGCTCGGCCGGGCTGATCCTGGCGCTGATCTGCGTCTACCGGCTGAGCGATTTCGTGCTGAACATCATGAACCCGTTCTATCTCGACCTCGGCTTCGAGAAGCTGCAGATCGCCGAGGTCCGCAAGGTGCTCGGTGTGGTGATGAGCGTCGCCGGCGTAGGGCTGGGCGGATTCGCGGTGGCGCGGCTCGGACTGATGCGGGCCTTGATCATCGGCGCATTCGCCGTGCCGCTCAGCAACCTGATGTTCGCCTGGCTCGCGACCCAGGGCCCACAGCTCTGGGCCCTGTCGCTGGTCATCGGGATCGACAATGTCGCCTCCGGCTTCGCCGGCACCTGCCTGATCGCCTACATGTCGAGTCTGACGGGCGAGGGCTTCACGGCCACCCAGTACGCGCTGTTCTCGTCGCTCTACGCCCTGCTCGGCAAGCTGATCGCCTCGCAGTCAGGCCGCATCGTCGAGGGCGCCGCGGCGGCGGCCGAGGGCGCCGGGCCGTTCGCACCCCTGCGCGGCCTGTTCGCCAACTTGCCGCCCCAGGCCTTCGCCCAGGCCCTGGAGAAAAGCCACGTATCGGCCGCCGCGCTCGGCTCGGGCTATGTGGTGTTCTTCGTCTATTCCGCACTGATCGGCCTGGTCGGCATCACCCTTTCGATCCTGGTGGCGATCCGCACAGCCAAGACCCCGCCCGGCGGGGCCGAACCGGCGGCCTAGAGCTGCCTCGTGGTCCCGCCGAAGACGTCTTAGGCCGTCGCCAGGCAGATCACCTGGGCCACGCGCAGGTCGCGGCGGAGGCTGTCGGCGACGAGCCCATAGTTGCCGGTGGTCACCGGTTCGCCCACCGCGAAGCTCGCCGCCTTCTCGTGAGTGACGGTCAGGGCATGGGCCAGGGTCTCCGGGGCCGTGGTGTAGATTCGCCCGCGGCGTGGGGCCTCGGCCACCGTCACCCCGATCACCCGCCCCGCGCCGTCGAGCGCGGGAGCGCCGGAAAGGCCGCCCAGCGTGCCGGTCAGGTGGTCGGTGCGGCCGGCCTCGGCCCAGACCAGAACCGGCTCGGTGCGCGCGCCGCGTCCGTGCACCACCAGGTTCTCGCGGCCCAGCAGCCGCGAGGTCGCCTCGCCGGGCCGCCCCTGCGGGAAGCCGGGGTGATAGGCGCGGTCGCCGCGACGCAGCGGCCGGTCGAGGCCCAGAGGCAAAGGCGAAGCTCCGCCCTCGGTGGTGAGGATCGCGGCTTCCCCCGCCGGATCGATGGCGACCTTGGCGGCCACGCCGCGGCCCTGGGCCACCACGATGGCGGCCTTGGCGCAGCCGTCGACCACATGGCGGGCGGTCACCCAGACCCCGTTGTCGGCGATCGAGAATGCGGTGCCGGCCGAGGGCTCGGCCTTGTCGGCGACCTCGACCACCACCGACGGATCGAACGGCGAGGCGGGGCCCAGCGGCAGGCCTTCCTGGCCCGCGACCGGCGGCGGAGCGGGTGGCGCATTGGCCCGCTCGCGTCGACCGAGCGACACGATCAGGAGGGCGACCACGATGGCCAGATAGACCATCCAGTCGTGAAGCTTGGGAAAGCGCACCGGCCTCGTCCTAGCCGGCGACCGCCGCGGCGAGGATCACGGCGGTGGCGAGCTTGGCGCCGACCAGCAGGGCGGCGGCCGAGACCTCGCCCTCCTGAATGCGCTGGGGCAGGCCGCGCAGAATGAAGTCCACGACCCGGAAGACCAGCAGCTGAACGACCACGGTCGAGGCGCCCCAGATGCCGATCTCGATCACCGAGGTCGAGGCGTGCATCGACACGGCCAGAGGGATGGCCAGGCCCAGCATCACCCCGCCCAGCGACAGGGCGGCGGCGGAATTGCCCTCGCGGATCAGGGTGATCTCGCGGTGGGGAGTCATCAGGACGTAGAGGGCCGAACCCAGGAACAGGATCAGCACGGTCAGGCCCGCATGCATGAGGGTGACCGGGAAACCGGTCGCGAAGGCCTGGATTTCCGGGGACTGGAGGGACTGCATCGATATCCGGACGTCGGAGGGGGCGGCACCCATAGCACGCCCCACGGCCGAGGTCAGGAGGCGGGTGTTTCCGCCTCCGCGCGCTCCAGTTTGCGCCGCGCGCTGGCCCGCAGCTTCTCGCTCTCGCTCTTCAGCTGACCGCAGGCGGCGAGGATGTCGCGGCCGCGCGGCGTGCGGATCGGCGAGGCGTAGCCGGCCCGGTTCAGCACCGCGGCGAAGGCCTCGATGGTCTTCCAGTCCGAGCAGGCATAGTCCGTGCCCGGCCAGGGATTGAACGGGATCAGGTTGATCTTGGCCGGGATGCCCTTGAGCAGCTGGACGAGCGCCTTGGCCTCGGCCGGGCTGTCGTTGACGCCCTTCAGCATCACGTACTCGAAAGTCACCCGCCGGGCGTTGCCCAGGCCCGGATAGGCCCGGATGCCGGCCATCAGCTCTGCGATCGGGTACTTCTTGTTCAGCGGCACGAGCTTATCGCGCAGCGGGTCGTTGGTGGCGTGCAGCGAGATGGCCAGCATGGCCTGGGTCCGCTCGCCCAGCGCCTTCAGCTCCGGCACGACACCCGAGGTCGAGACGGTGATTCGCCGGCGCGAGATGGCGATGCCTTCGTTGTCGGCGATGATGTCGATGGCGTCGGCGACGTTGTCGAGATTGTAGAGCGGCTCGCCCATGCCCATGAACACGATGTTCGACAGGCGGCGATCTTCCTTCGGCGAGGGCCATTCGCCGAGGTCGTCGCGGGCCACCTGCACCTGGGCCACGATCTCCGCGGCCGTGAGGTTGCGCACCAGGGCCTGGGTGCCGGTGTGACAGAAGGTGCAGTTCAGCGTGCAGCCGACCTGGGAGGAGACGCAGAGCGCGCCGGCGCGGCCGACGTCGGGGATGTAGACCGTCTCGACCTCGATGCCCGGCGCCATGCGGATCAGCCACTTGCGCGTGCCGTCCTTGGAGATCTGCCGCTCGACGATCTCGGGGCGCGCCAGGGTGAAGGCCTCGGCGAGGGCCGCGCGGGTCTCCTTGGCCACGTCGGTCATGGCCGCGAAGTCGGTCAGCCCATAGTGGTGCATCCAGCGCCAGAGCTGGCTCGCGCGCATCTTGGCCTTGTCCGGGCGCACGACCTCGGCGGCGATCAGCGCCTCGGCCAGGGCCTTGCGGGTCAGGCCCGCCAGGTTCGGCTTGGCGGGAACGGCCGGCGCGGAGACGCGCGTGAGATCGAGGGTGACGCCCAAGGAGGTGCTCGCGGGGATTGGAAGGCCAGCAATATAGGCCAACCGTTCACGCGCTCCAAACGCGACCCAAAAGCGCGCCGGGCCGCACCTGTCTCAGGCGGCCAGCCAGCGGTCGAACCAGCGGGCGATATCGCCGAAGGCCGAGGCCGATTCCGGGCTCTCATAAGCGGCGTTGAACTCCGCATGGGACAGGGCCTCATAGACCTCAAGCCGCGTCTCGACGCCCGCCTCGCGCATGCGCCGGTAGACCCGCACCGTGTCGCTGAGCAGGATGTCGCGGGTGCCAGTGGTCAACAGTGTCGGCGGGAAGCCGGCGAAGTCGCCCTGCACCGGCGAGATCAGCGGATCGTTGAGGCTGCGCCCGTCGGCATAGAGCCGCGCCGCGGCGGCCAGCAGACCGTCGTAGAAGGGCAGCACGCCGTCCACGCCCGCGTTGACGCGGTAGCTGTCGCTCTCGCCCGCCAGGTCGGTCCAGGGCGTGCTGGGCGCGAGCGCGCCGGGCAGGGGCCGGCCGAGCGCCTTCAGCTTCAGCGCCATGGCCAGCAGCAGGCCGCCGCCCGCCGAGGTTCCGAACACGCCGGTGGCGCCCGGCGCCTGGGTCTCGGTGAGCGCGCTCCAGGCGGCCACGGCGTCGTCGACGGCGGCCGGGAACGGGTGATCCGGCGGCATGCGGTAGTCGACCGAGATCACCCGCCGCTTCGAATAGTGCGCCGTCAAGATCGCCTCGGTCAGGCCCGATCCGCCGCCATAGACGATGTAGGCGCCGCCATGGAAATGCAGCAGGGCCGGACGCTTGGCGCCGAGCCCCGGCGGCGTCACCTCGTGGACGGGGACGCCGCCCAGCACGCCCTCGACGATCTCGACCGGGAACCGGGCGCGGACCGCTTCCACCCGCTGGCGGCCCAGCTCGAAGCTGGCGGCGATCGCCGCGCGCCATTGTTCGGGCGTCTGGGGCGCAGGGGCGGGCGCTTCGCGGGCGATCCGCGCGCTGGCCGAGATCGACTGCTGCAGCTGCGGGCTCACCGTCGTCGGGACCGGTAGGGTCCGCGCCGCCACGGGGCGCGGGGTCAGGCGGGGCGCGGCGTCGTCCATGGATCCTCCGGAATGCTGGCGCCCACTAGAGGAGGCCAACGGACCCGAGGCAAGATTCAAACAATTGTTCGCTCGACGCCTTCCTCCGGCCCGAGCCCTGCGCTAGCGTCCGCGCCAACCGAAAACGCGCTGGGAGATGCGAGATATGAAGGCCCTACTGAGCAAGGTGACCGGCGGACCCGAGACCCTGGTCATCGAAGACATTCCCGCGCCCACCGTGAAACCCGGCACGGCCCTGATCGACGTCAAGGCGATCGGCATCAACTTCCCAGACGTGCTGATGATCGAGGACAAGTACCAGTTCAAGCCGCCGCGCCCGTTCGCGCCGGGCGGCGAGCTGTCGGGCGTGATCAGCGCCATCGGCGAGGGCGTGACCAACCTGAAGGTCGGCGACCGCGTCCTGGCCCAGATCGGCAGCGGCGCCCTCGTCGAGCAGGTGGTTGCCCCGGCCGGCCGGCTGACCAAGATTCCGGACAGCATGCCCTATGACGACGCCGCGGCGTTCATCCTGACCTACGGGACGAGCTACCACGCGCTGAAGGACCGCGGCCACCTGAAGGCCGGCGAGACCCTGCTGGTGCTGGGCGCGGCCGGCGGCGTCGGCCTCTCGGCCGTCGAGCTCGGCAAGGCCATGGGCGCCAAGGTGATCGCCGCCTGCTCGACCCAGGAGAAGGTCGACCTGGCCATCAAGCACGGGGCGGACTCCGGCGTGGTCTACGGCCGGGGCCCATTCGACAAGGACGGACAGCGCGCGCTCGGCGCCCTGTTCAAGGACGCCTGCGGCCCCGACGGCGCGGACGTGATCTATGACGCGGTCGGCGGCGACTATGCCGAGCCGGCCCTGCGCTCGATCGCCTGGGAGGGCCGCTATCTGGTGATCGGCTTCGCGGCCGGCGACATTCCGAAGATCCCGCTGAATCTCGCCCTGCTGAAGGGCTGCGACATCGTCGGCGTGTTCTGGGGCAACTGGACCTCGCGCAATCCGGAGCTCTTCCAGCAGTCGATCCAGGAACTGATCGACCTCTACGGCCAGGGCAAGATCAAGCCCCACGTCTCGGAGCGCTTCCCACTCGCCAGGGGCGCCGACGCCATCGCCCACCTGGGTAGCCGCAAGGCCATGGGCAAGGTCGTGGTCACGGTCGACTGACCCGGAAGGGAGGGCATCCAGGAGGATGTCCTCCCCTCCGTCATCCCCACTCGACGCCGGGCGCGCGGCGCTCTAGTGATCGCCGATCACATACCGGAGGGGAAACATGGCGGGGCGTCTGGACGGCAAGGTGGCGGTGATCACCGGCGGGGTTTCGGGGATCGGGCTTGGCGCGGTCGAACTGTTCGTCGCCGAAGGCGCCCAGGTCGTGGCCGCCGACATCCAGGACGAAAAGGGCGCGATGCTCGAGAAGCGGTTCGCAGGCCGCGTCCGCTACGCCCATTGCGACGTCACTCAGGACGCTGAGATCGCTGCCGCGATGAACCTCGCCGCCGAGGCCTTCGGCGGGCTGGACATCCTCTTCAACAACGCCGGCATCTCCGACCGCATGACCACCCTGGAGGAGGTCACGCCCGAGGGCTGGAACTGGATCTTCGACATCCTGGTGCGCGGCCCGGCGCTCGGCATGAAGCACGCCCAGCCGCTGATGGCGAAGCGCGGCGGCGGCTCGATCATCAACACCGCCTCGATCGCCGGCCTGCAGGCGGGCTTCGGCCCGCTGGCCTATTCCTCGGCCAAGGCGGCCGTGATCCATATGAGCCGCGTGGCTGCGGCCCAGCTTTCGCAGCAGGGCATCCGGGTGAACGCTATCTGCCCAGGCCTGATCGCCACTTCGATCTTCGGCGCCTCGATCGGCATGACCCGCGAGGTCGCCGACCAGATGGCCGCCATGGTCGCCCAGAACGGCCAGGTGGCGCAGCCCGTGAAGAAGCCCGGCCTGCCGGACGACATCGCCCAGGCGGCGCTGTACCTCGCCTCCGACGCGGCGGCCTTCGTCACCGGCACGCACCTGGTGGTCGACGGCGGTATCACCATCGGCGGCCGCCATAGCTGGGACCCGACCGCCGGCTCGCCGTTCGCGGCGATCTTCGGAGGCGTCTTCCCCGCCTCCACGGACGCGTGACCGAGCCCGTCACGGCCGACCTCACGGCCCCGGCCTCGCCGCCGGGGCTCGCCCCCAATGTGCGCGGCGCCTTGTGGATGCTGGCCTCGGCCGCCGCCTTCACGGTGATGATGACGCTCATCAAGTATCTAGGCGCCGACTATCCCGCGAGCCTGCAGACCTTCTACCGCCAGGTGGCCGGCTTCCTGGTCCTGCTGCCGATCATCGTCCGCCATCGCAGCGCAGCCTTCGCCACCACGCGGCCCGGCATCCTGATCTTCCGCTCGGCCGCTGGGACGATCGGCATGATCCTCAGCTTCTACGGCTTCCAGAAGATGCCGCTGGCCGACGCCAACGCGCTCTCCTTCACCCGAACCCTGTGGCTCGTGCCGCTCGCCGCCTTCGTGGTGCGCGAGAAGATCGGCCCCCTGCGCATCGGGGCGGCCGTGGTCGGCTTCCTCGGCGTGCTGATCATGGTGCGACCGGGCCAGGGCGGGCACCTCGCGCTCGGCCTGCCGGCGCTCGCCATGCTGGCCTCGTCCTTCCTTTTCGCCCTCACAGTCACCGGCATGAAGGTGATGACGCGGGATCATTCGCCCACCGTCCTGCTGGTCTGGTCGGCGGCGCTCGGCCTGGTGCTGGCCATACCCGGCGCCTTTATCGCCTGGCGCTGGCCGGCGCCGTTCGACCTGGCGCTGCTGGGCCTGATGGGCGTGATGGGAACGGTGACCCAGGCCTGCTACATCAAGGGCATGGCGATCGGCGACGCCGCGGCCATGGCGCCGGTCGACTATGTGCGCCTGGTCTTCTCCGCGGTGGCCGGATTCTTCCTGTTCCATGAGTTGCCGGGCAGGTGGACCCTGGTTGGCGCGGGCGTCGTGGTGGCCTCCACCCTCTTCATCACCTGGCGCGAGCAGGTCGCGGCCAAGGCGGGCCGGGCCTAGAAAAATCCGGGCGGCCCTTGTCGGATCCCCGCGGCCCAGTGCGTCCTAAGCGCGACAGGAGCGCTAGATGCCGACGGACCCATCCGACGACCGCCTGAATCTCCACCGCCGGGGCCTGCTGGGCGCCGGCGCCGCGCTCGCACTCGCGACCAAGGGATACGCCATGGACAAGCCCCAGACCGGTTACGCCGAAGCCGGCGATCTGAAGGTCTATTACGAGATCCATGGTGGCCCGCTCGACGGCCGCACGCCGATGGTCGCCCTGCCCGGCGGCCTGATCCCCATCGAAGTGGGCTTCACCCCCGACTTCATCGCCCGCTTCTCGGCCCGCCGCCCGCTGGTCCTGGTCGAGCCCCAGGGGCACGGCCACACCGGCGACCGGCCGGGCCCGGCCCGGATGGAGCAGTTGTCCGACGATCTGCTGGCGGTGATGGCGCATCTGAAGATCGCGAAGGCCCACCTGATGGGCCACAGCCTGGGCGGCATGATCGCCACGGGCCTGGCCATCCGCCACCCCGAACGGGTCGCCAGCCTCTGCCCGGTGAGCGCGCCCTACACCTTCGACGGCTTCCTGGCCGAACTCGTGGTCCTGCAGCGCGACCCGACCCATGCGCCCTCGGCCGAGCTCATCCCCCTGCTGCCGACCGAGGCCGATTTCGCCTCCTGGCGGGCGGTCTACGAACGGGTCAATCCGCAGCCCAAGACCTTCGACGCGGTGGTAGAGAAGCTGAACGCCATGCTGGCCGCCTGGCCGGGCTGGATCCCCGCCCAGGTGACGACCATCAAGGCGCCGACCCTGGTGGTCAGCGGCGACAACGACTTCATGCGCATCGACTTCGCCGACCAGATGGCCAAGCTGATCCCGCACGCCAGGCTCGCGGCCCTGCCGGACACCACGCACATCACCATCCTGAAGACCCGC
>CAMFIW010000048.1 GCA_945952355.1 uncultured Phenylobacterium sp.
GGGCTGCGGTCGCCGTGGCGTAGACGTCCTTGTCGCAGGGGTCGACCGCCGCGGTGGTGAAGTTCACCGACTGCGGCGCGTAGAGCTCCACGATGTTCGGGGCCCGGACCGCCGTGCCCTGGTTGGCGCGGATCGTCAGGTCGTCGAACGGGCGCCACTCGGCGCGGGCGGTCCACTGGTTGGTCCGGCCGATCGACGAGTAGTCCGACGAGCGGCCGGCGAATTCAAGGCTCAGCTCCTTGGCGAACGGCACGTCCTTCAGCACCGGGATGCGAAGTTCGCCATAGGCTTCCTTCACGTCGTAGTCGCCGGCGCGGGTGCCGATCGCGTTGAAGAACAGCGCGCCCGAGGCGCCCAGGGCGTCCTGGACGAAGCGGCTTTCTTCCTTGCGGTATTCGGCGCCCACCGCCACGCCCACCGGACCGGCCGGCAGGGTGAACAGGTCGGCCGTCAGGTTGCCGCCGAAGATGGTCTGCTTGACCTCTTGGTCGGTGGACGACTGGGCGTTGGTCCAGGCGATGGCCGCGGCCGACGGGCCGTCGATCAGGTTCCACGGCACGCAACCCGCGGCGCGGGCGGTCACGTCCCGGCAGACGATCGCGCCGCCGACGGAGACGGCGTCAGTGGCCTGCTGGACGCGCGCCACGTTCGGCACATTGAACGAGGTGGTGGTGCCGGTGGTCTTGCCGAACTGGCCGTACCAATCCCAGTTGAACTTCCGGCCCAGCGCGTCGAAGTCGCCCTGCATTCCGATCACGTAGCGAGTGGTCTCCCGCTCGGTCTTCACGTCGCGGCCGCCGAATTCCACCCAGAACTTGCCGACCTGGGCGGTCGAGGTCGAGGCGAAGGTCTTGCCGGCCGCCAGCCATTCCGCGCGCAGGGCCGCGTCGGTGGCGGTCGGGCCGGCCAGGTAGGCGTTGTCGCCCTTCAGGCTGACCGGCATGGTGCCGCCGCCCACGGCCGACGAGAAGGCCGGCTGGAAGATGCCGTAGCCGTCGACTCGCGAGTACATGAAGTCGGCGAAGGCCTTCACGTGATCGGTGACGGCGTAGTCGACATAGACGCGGCCGATGCCGCGATAGCTCTTGCCCTGCAAGGCGTTGTAGATGCCCGAATAGATCAGTGCGTCGTCCTGGCAGGTCGGCTGGACGGTGGGCGTGGCGCAGGCCGGGCTCAGGCGCACGACCTGGGTCGGGTTGCGGTAGTCCAGGGTCACGGAACGGGCCGTGGCGGTGTTGGACGAGCTGATCAGCTGGAAGGTCGCGGTCGGCGCGGTGTTGGATCGCGAGGCCGGGATGATGGTCTGCGGGTTGGCCAGCGTGTTGCGGCGGATGCCGGGCAGGGCCCAGTCGCGGTCCTTCTGCATGATCGGCTCGGAGCGCGAGATTTCGCCGCCGATCAGGATGTTCAGGCGGTCGTCCATCAGCTTCTTGCCGTACAGGCCGCCGAGCCGCCATTCCTGGCCGTCGCTCTCTGCGGACGAGCCGGCCTGGGCGTCGATCTGCCAGCCGTCATAGGACTTCTTCATGATGAAGTTCAGGACGCCGGCGATCGCTTCCGAACCATAGACGGCCGACGAGCCGCCAGGCACCACGTCCGCGCGCTCGATCATCAGCGAGGGGATCATGTTGAGGTCGACGCCCGGCGAGGAAGCGTCCGAGAACGGCAGGCGGCGGCCGTCCATCAGGACCAGGGTGCGGGTCGCGCCCAGACCGCGGATGTCGGCGCGGGCCTGGCCCGACAGGTAGAGAGAGCTCGAGGAGTTCTGCGCGTTGGTGTTCGCGTTGATGGTCGGCACGTCGAGCAGAATATCGCCCACCGAGACCGCGCCGGCCTCGCGGATCTGCTCGCTGCTAATCGCCTGCACCGGCACAGGCGCGTTGAAGGTGTCGCGGCGGATGCGCGAGCCGGTGACCACCAGCTCCTCGACATCGACGGACTTGCCGGCGTCGGCGGCCAGCGCGAAGTGCGGAACGGCCATGCCGCCCGCGGCGACCGACGCCAGAAGCGCCGCTCGGAAAGCGTTGTTCATCGTAAGTTTCATCTCGGCCCCCCGGCCACAGAGTTGAGCGAAGACGCGCCAGTGGGGGCTGGCGCGCGTGTCGCGCTGTGGTCTGGCCGCGTTTCTCGTCCTCAGAGGTAACAGGGACGGACGTTGGTACCTGACGTTACAGCGGGGGCGGAAACTGTCACGACGCTGTCACGCGGACAAACAGATTTTGTCCAAACTGCGTCAATCTGGACACGAATTTTGTAATAGTCCGCCGCGGTGCGCTTTTGAGGACACGAATTTGGTGCGCAGGGGCAATGGATGCCCCGATTGGCGTGCGAAAAAAGTCTCAGGCGAGTTTCTGAAGTGTTTCAGACAACTCATCGACGGCCTCGGCCGTCGTCGCCCAGGAGCACATGAAGCGGACCGACCCGTCGAGGAACCGGTAGGCGAACCATCCGGCCTTGTGCAGGCGCTTCAGGGTTGGCTCGTCCATCTCCACGAACACCGCATTGGCCTCGACCGGGTGCGCCACCTTGAACGGCGACCGCGACGCCAGCCGCTTGGCCATGGCGTTTGCGTGGGCCGCATGGCGGAGGATCGCGCCGTCCTCCAGCATGCCGATGAAGGGCGCGGCGTAGAAGCGACCCTTGGACGGAAGCTGGCCTGACTGCTTCAGCCGCGCGTCGAACCGGCGCGCGAGGCTCTTGTCGAGCAGCACCACCGCCTCGGTCGGGCTCATCCCAGCCTTGGTGCCGCCGATCACCAGGATGTCGACGCCTAGGCCCTTGATCGCCTTCAGGTCGAACCCCGCCGCCGCGGCGTTGGCCAGCCGCGCGCCATCGAGGTGGACGCCATAGCCCCGAGCCTTGACCGGCGCCGTGAGGGCGGCGATCGCATCGGCCGTGTAGACCGTGCCGTATTCGGTGGCGTTGGTGACCGACAGGGCCGCCGGCGACTGCCAGTGGGCCTGGTCCGGTGCGTCGAGCGGCTCGGTGAGGCTCCCGGCCTCGATCCGTCCCGAGGCGCCCGGCAGGCGCACCAGGCCCAGGCCATGGCCGAAGAAGCCCGGCGCGCCGGTCTCGTCGGTGCAGACGTGGGCGTGCTCGTGCGCCAGCACCGCCTCGAACGGCCGGCAGAGGGTCGCCAGCGAGATCGCGTTGGCCGCAGTCCCGGAGGCCACGAAACGCACCTCTGCGTCGGCGTCCAGCAGGGCGCGTACGGCGTCCGCGGCGCGTCGCGTCACCTGGTCGGAGCCATAGCCCGAGGTGAACCCTTCGCCATTGGCGGCGACCAGTGCGGCCATCGCCTCTGGCGCGGCCGGCGCGGTGTTGTCGGAGGCGAAGTCGTAGCGCGCCATGGGGGCTCCTCGTCGGCGGACGATGCTCCGCCTCTAGGGCGCCCAGCGCGGCGAGGCTAGGCCCCTCGCGCCCAGTCTCGCACGTCCTCGACGTAGAGTTCCGGCTCCTCCATCGCGGCGAAGTGACCGCCGCGCGGCTGCTCGGTCCAGCGTACGATCCGATAGGCCCGTTCGGCATAGGACCTCGGCGGGGCGGAATAGAGCGGCTCGCCAGGGAAGTTCGCGAAGGCGGTCGGCGTCTCGCAGCGCTCGCCTTCCTTGAAGTTCACGCCGCCCTCTTCGAGCAGGCCGCGATAGTACCAGGCGCCGGTCGCGAAGCTGTCGGTCATCACATAGATCATGATGTTGGTCAGCAGGCGGTCCTTCGGATGGGCCTCGTCCATCGACTTCTTCGACAGGTCCGACCAGTCGTGGAAGCGTTCGGCGATCCAGGCCGCCTGGCCCACCGGATTGCCCGCGCCCATCCAGGCCAGCGACTGCGGCTTCGACGCCTGCAGCCGGAAATAGGCCCCCATCACGTCCATCATCATGCCCTGTTTGGTCATCCAGGCGACCTCGTCGGGGCTGGTCGGCCCGCCATGCGGCCGGAAGCCCAGCATGTTCAGATGTATGGCGCGCACCGAGGCGCCGTGGTCGTGGCCGAGCCAGGAGGTGACCAGGGCGCCCCAGTCGCCGCCCTGCGCCAGATAGGTCGGATAGCCCAGCACCTGCGTCATCAGCGTATTGAACAGCCGCGCCGTCGTGCGCTGGCCGACCGGGCGCGTCGGTTTCGACGAGAAGCCGAAGCCGGGCAGGGACGGGATCACCAGGTCGAAGGCGTCCGAGGCCTGGCCGCCGAAGCGCGAGGGGTAGGCCAGCTTCTCGATCGCCCCCCAGAACTCGTAGTGCGAGCCCGGCCAGCCATGGGTGATCAGCAGAGGCCGCCTGCCGCCAGCCTCGCCCACCACATGCAGGAAGTGCAGGTCGAAGTCCTCGACCCGGGCGGTGAACTGCGGGAAGCGGTTGAGGTCGGCCATGGCCGCGCGCCAGTCGTAGCGCTCGCTCCAATGCTCGCAGAGCCCCTTCAGATAGGCGCCGTCGCAGCCATAGGCCCACCCGTCCGGAACCTCCGGCTGCGGCGGCCAAGGATAGGCCCGCACCTGGTCGAGCACGCGCTGGACCACATCCTCGCGCCACGCGACCTCGAAGGGTTTGATGTCCGCCACGCCCGTCCTCCCTCAGTTTGCGCGCAGGATGGCGGGCTTGCCCCGAGGGTCGTCAAGCACCCTCGGGCCGCAGGCCGCGGGCCAGCGCGTGATTCAGCGTGCGGTGAAGCTTCCGCGCCGCGCCCGGCGGGATCTTCCCCGCCAGCTCGAGCCCGATCGCGCCGTGGGCCGCGGCCCAGAACAATGCGCCGATCTCATCGGCGTCGCCCTCCAGTACGCCGTCGGACACCAGGGCCTTCACGTACTGGGTCTGGGTCTGCCGCGCCCGCTTGCCGGCTGCGACCAACTCCGGATAGTCGGCCTCGTGCGGCTGGTTCAGGTCGAACATCAGCTTGTAGGTGTGCGGGTGCTCGAAGGCGAAGTTCAGATAGGCCTCGCCCACCGCCGCCCCCTTGGCGCGGGCGCCGCCGGCCGCGGCGTAGGCCGTCTCCAGCGCCTGCGCGAACCGGTTGAAACCATTGGTGCGTACGGCGGCCAGGATGTCTTCCTTGTCCTTGAAGTAGCGATAGGGAGTCATTGGACTGACCCCCAGCTCCGAGGCCAGCTGCCGCATGGTCACGGCGTCGGGGCCATGCTCGGCGAACAGCCGCTCGGCGGCCTCGCACAGCCGCTCGCGGAAGTCGGCCACATCGGAATCGGAGAGGACGCGGGGCATACCGGACTCAAGGAAAAGAATTCGCTTGCCCTAGGGGTACATCTTACGTAATAAATTTACAACGTAAAAAGCCAAGCGAGGAAACCGGTGGGCGCCTGGGACGTGGTGATCGACAAAGCCGACCTGCGGCGCGCCGAAATCCGGCCCGCGATCGAGGCTGCGCTGGCCGAGGGCGAGGCGCGCCTGGAGGTCGAGAGCTTCGCGCTCACCGCCAACAACATCACCTATGGCGTGGTCGGCGACGCCTTCGGCTACTGGCGGTTCTTTCCGGCCCCGGAGGGTCTCGGCCGCATACCCGTCTGGGGCTTCGCCCGCGTGGTCGAGAGCCGCGCGCCGGACGCACCCGTCGGCCTGCGCCTGTTCGGCTACCTGCCCATGTCCAGCCACGCCGTGATGCGCCTGGCCAAGGGGCGCACCGGCTATGTCGACACCGCCGCCCACCGCGCCGAGCTGTCGCCGACCTACAACGCCTATGCCGAGGCTCCGGCCGACGCGCTGGACGACTATCGATCCCTCCTGCGGCCGCTGCTGATGACCTCGTTCCTGATCGACGACTTCCTCTCCGAGGACCCGGCGATCGCGACCCTGGTGCTCTCCAGCGCCTCGAGCAAGACGGCCCTGGGCCTGGCCTGGTTCGCCCGCCGCCGCGGCCTGAAGGTCATCGGACTGAGTTCGCCCGCCAACCTGGCGCGCCTTGAGGCGCTCGGCCTCTACGATCGCATCCTCCCCTACGATCGGGCGGGCGAGCTCTCTTCCGAAGGCCCGGCGGTGTTCGTCGACTTCGCCGGCGATCGTGCGGTCGTGGCGGCGGCGCACAAGGCGCTGGGCGCGAGCCTGGCGCGCAGCCTGATCGTCGGCGGCACCCACTGGGAGCGGCGCGGCGGCGACGAGGCCCTGGCCGGTCCGCAGCCGGTCCTGTTCTTCGCCCCCGACCAGATCCGCAAGCGCATGGGCGAGTGGGGCCCTGCCGAACTGGAAGCCCGCTTCGCGGCCGGCCTCGCCGCCTTCATCCAGGGCAGCCCCTGGCTCACCCTCGTCCATCACCAGGGCCCGCAGGCCCTGCTCGACGCCTACGCCCAGATCCTCGAAGGCCGCGCGCGGCCCGAGGACGGTCACATCATCCGACCGGCCTGAACCGGTCCTCAAGCGGGAGACACGCCATGGACGGCGACGTTCGCATCAATCCCTATCTGGCGGGCAACTTCGCCCCGGTCCGCAGCGAGGACGACTTCGTCGCCAAGGTCACCGGCGAGATCCCGCGCGAGCTCAACGGCACGCTTTACCGCACCGGCCCGAACCCGCAGTTCGAGCCCCGCGACAAGAACTACCACTGGTTCACCGGCGACGGGATGATCCACGCCTTCCGCGTCGAGGACGGCAAAGTCACGTACAAGAACCGCTATGTCCGCACGCCGAAGTGGGAGCTGGAGCACGAGCACGGCCGCTCGCTGTTCGCCGGCTTCAACCCGATGGCCTCCGACCCTATCGCCATGGGCAAGGACGGCGGCGTCGCCAACACCAACATCCTGTTCCACGCCGGCAAGCTGCTGGCGCTCGAGGAGGGCCACATGCCCTTCGAGATGGAGCCGGGCGCGCTGAACTCCATCGGCTATGCCGAGGCCTATCGCGGCCGCGTCACCGCCCACCCGAAGCTCGACCCCAAGACCGGCGAGATGGTCTGGTTCGGCTATGGCGTCGGCGACATGCCCCTGTCGGCCGGGATGAGCTACGGCGTCACCGACGCCTCCGGCAAAGTCGTCCGCCGCTCGGACTTCCAGGCGCCCTATTCGGCCATGGTCCACGACTTCCTGGTCACCGAGAACTACGTCCTGTTCCCGATCATGCCGCTGACCGGCAGCTTGGAACGCGCCATGAAGGGCCTGCCCGCCTATGCCTGGGAGCCGGAGAAGCCGGTTCAGGTGGGCGTCATGCGCCGTGACGCCGACGTCTCGACGATCCGCTGGTTCAACGCCCCGGCCAGCTACGTCTTCCACCCGATGAACGCCTACGAGGTCGACGGCAAGATCGTCGCCGAGGTCTGCCGCTACGACGCCGCCCCGCTGTTCCCGATGGCCGACGGCTCGCCCGGCCAGCGCACCGCCGCACGCCTGACCCGCTGGACCTTCGACCTGTCGGGCAAGACCGACGCGATCAAGGAAGAGGCGATCGACGATCTCGATTCCGAGTTCCCGCGCTTCGACGAGCGTCTGGCGGGCTCGGCCTACCGGCATGGCTACTACGCGGCCGATCCCACCAACACCAAGTCGGTGAAGCTGAACGCCATCGCCCACATCGACCTCAAGACCGGACATCGCCAGGTCTATGCGCTCAGCGGCGGCGACATGACTTCCGAGCCGGTCTTCACACCGCGCTCGGCCGATGCGCCGGAGGGGGACGGCTGGCTGACGGCGGTGGTCTACCGCGCCGCCGAGAATCGCTCCGACTTCGTGGTGTTCGACGCCCAGAACGTCGCCAAGGGCCCGATCGGCGTCGCCGAGCTGCCGCGCCGCGTCCCCTTCGGCTTCCACGGCAACTGGGTCTCCGCCTAGTCGCCCCGGCCCCGCCTGCGCTAAGCCTGTCCTCGGGCTTGGAGGGCGGACCGCATGCGGATCTTCGGAACCATCCTGGCGGCGCTGAGCCTGGCCGGCGCCGCCCATGCCGCCGCGCCCGGCCTGCCCGCCATCCAGCGCCCGTTCGAGGCGGTGAAGCCGGTCGCCAGCCTCAAGGTTTCCGGCACGGCCGACTGGGTCGCCGTCGCCCGCGACGCCGTCTGGGTCGGCGGCTCCGGCCCCGACCTGGTGGTCCGCATCGACCCGCGAACCAACAGCATCACCGACCGCGTCGCGCTGCCTGGCGAACCCTGCGCCGGTATGGTCCTCGGCTTCGGCGCGCTCTGGGCGCCGCTTTGCGGCGATCATCCGGGCCTGGCTCGCATCGACCTATCCACCCGCAAGCTCGACCGCGTCACGCCCCTGCCGGCGGTCATGGCCGAGGCGGGAATCGCCGCGGCCGGCGACAGCCTCTGGCTGCCGGTCGACGACAGGGGCGGTTTCGCCCGACTCGATCCCGCCACGGGCCGTGTGCGCAGTGTGCTCGCCTTGCCGCCCGGCTCGTTCAATCCGCTGGGGCAGGGCGACCGCCTTTGGGTCACCAGCACAAAGGCCGACCGCCTCACGGCCGTGGACGCCCGCAATGCCGTCGTGATCGGCCATGCGCGGACCGGCCCGCAACCCCGCTTCCTGGCCGCCGGCGCCGGCGCGGTCTGGACCCTCAACCAAGGCGACGGATCGGTCACTCGTATCGAAGCCGCCAGCATGAAGGTCACGGCCACCACACCGCTTGGCATCCCGGGCCACGGCGGCGATATCGCCTTCGCGCGGGGCTGGGTGTTCGCCACGCTGATGGGCGTGCCGCTCACCGCCGTGAGCGCCGCCGACGCCCGGCCCGTGCGCCAATGGGTCGGCCCTGGGGGCGATTCTCTCCGCATCGGCCACGGCGCGGTCTGGCTCACCGACTATCGAAAGGGCTTCGTCGCCCGCTATCCGTTGGCCCGGCTGGTCCCATGACGCGCGCAGAGGTTTCGGTGCGACGCGGGCCGGTCTAGGCTGGCGCTCCGATGTCTGTCACCCCCGCCCCGTCCCGCACCCGCGCTGAGCGCATCATGCGCTTGGCCACCACACGCCCCAACCTGGTCGGCGGCGCCCTGGTGGGCCTGGTCGGTTGGGCCGTGCTGGCCTTCATCCCGGAACTGCGCTGGAGCACGCGCAGCATCCTGGCCTGGGACGCCGGCTGCCTCGCCTTCATCCTCGGCCTGATGATCCACATGGCCGGCAAGGGCCCCGACGAGCTGCGCGCCAAGGCGGCGGCCCAGGACGAGGGGCAGGGCCTGATCCTCGGCATCGTGCTCTGCGCCTGTATCGCCAGCCTGGGCTCGATCGCCGCCGAGCTCGGCCTGGCCAAGGACGCGCCAGGCCTGGAGCGCACCCTGCGCATCGGCCTCGCCGCCGTGACCGTGGCTGTGTCCTGGTTCGTGGTGCAGCTGATCTTCGCCCTGCACTACGCCAACATGTATTATACGGCTGGACGGGAGGGCGGGCTGGCCTTTCCCCACGACAAGCACTGCGGCGAGCCGCCGGAGCCCGACTACTGGGACTTCATCCACTTCGCCGTGGTGATCGGCGCCGCAGCCCAGACCGCTGACATCGCCTTCACTTCGAAATCGTTGCGAAGGATCGGCACCCTGCACAGCCTGATCGCGTTCGTGTTCAATACCGTGGTGCTGGCCCTCAGCATCAACCTCCTGGCCTCCATCGTCTGACCCCAGTCTCGTCCATGTCCCCGGTCGTTCTTCGCGTCGTCCTGCGCTGGCTCTTGTGCGCCGTCTATGTCGGGTTCGGGTTCGTGCACCTGAAGATCGCGCCCTGGCTCGCGCCCCTGGTGCCCGCCTGGGTCCCGGACCCCCTCGCCATGATCAAGTTCACCGGCCTTTGCGAGATCATCGGCGGGCTGGGCCTGCTGGTCGCGCCGGTGCGGCCCCTGGCCGGGGCGATGTTGGCGATCTATGCGGTCTGCGTCTATCCGGCCAACCTGCACCACGCCTTCGACCATGTGCAGGTCAAGGGCATGCCGTCGAGCTGGTGGTATCACGCCCCGCGCCTGGCCTTTCAGCCGGTCTTCATCTGGTGGGCCCTGTTCGCTGGCGAAGTGATCGACTGGCCCTTTCCGCGCCGCCTGCGTGCGACCGGTCCCCGCATCCTGGCCTAGAGGCGCATCCGATGAAGGCGATCTGGTACGACCGCACAGGTCCCGCGCGTGAGGTCCTCGAATTCGGCGAGCGCCCGACGCCCCAGCCCGGCCACGGCCAGGCCCTGGTCCGCGTGCGCGCCTCCGGCGTCAATCCGTCCGATGTCGGCCTGCGCGGCGGCGGGGCGGGGCCCATGGCCTATCCGCGCGTCACGCCCAATAGCGACGGCGCGGGCGTGGTCGAAGCCGTTGGGCCGGGGGTCGATCTCGGCTGGGTCGGCAAGCGGGTCTGGTTCTACAACGGCCAGCGCAACGGCCGCGCGTTCGGATCCGCGGCGGAGTATATCGAACTCGACCTCGACCTGCTCACCGCGTTGCCGGACGAGGTGTCCTTCGCCGAGGGAGCCACGCTCGGAATTCCCTGCATGACCGCCCACCGCAGCCTGTTCCTGGCCGGCCCGGTCCAGGGGCGCACGGTTCTGGTGACGGGCGGCGCGGGGGCGGTAGGTCACTACGCCGTCCAGCTTGCCAAGTGGGCCGGCGCCACGGTGATCGCCACGGTCAGCTCGCAGGCCAAGGCAGAGCGCGCCCGCACGGGCGGGGCGGACCACGTGATCGACTATCGGACCGAGGATGTCGCCGCGCGCGTGCGCGAGCTGACCGATGGCGCGGGTGTCGATCATATCGTCGACGTGGATTTCGGCGGCAATCTCGCGGCCAGCCTGGCCTGCCTCAAGATGAATGGCTCGCTCGCCTACTACGCCACCCGCGGCGGGGCGACACCGGCCGTGCCGTCCGGGGCGCTGATGCGCCTGAACCTGTCGGTGTCGGGGGTCTATCTGCCCGTCTCGCCGCATCCGGCGCGCAAGCGGGCTCAAACGG
>CAMFIW010000049.1 GCA_945952355.1 uncultured Phenylobacterium sp.
TCTACACACTGCATATCGTCGGCAGCGTCAGATGTGTATAAGAGACAGGATCCAGTCGGCGTCCTCGCCGACCGACCTCGGCATCTCCGGCGACGGCTTCTTCGTCGTGTCCGACAAGAGCAACGCCACGGCCGCCGACGCCCGCAAGTTCACCCGCTCGGGCTCGTTCAGCGTCGACCCCGATGGCTTCCTGGTGAACGACGCCCACCTCTACCTGCAGGGCTGGCCGGTGCAGAAGGATGGGACGTTCGACGCCAACCCGTCCGACCTGACCAAGATGGCCGCCATCAACGTCAAGGACCTGGGCTCGGCGGTGGCGCCGACCCAGAACGTGGTCATCAACGCCAATGTCCAGAAGGGCGGCGTGCCCGGATCGGTGGGAGATGCGACCTACGCCGCCACGGCGGGCGCCTCGATGGCCGACTACGCCAAGGACCCGACCTTGGCGACCGCGACCAAGCCCGACTTCACCATGGAGATGAACGTCATCGACTCCGCGGGCGGTTCGCACAAGATCGTCATGGCCCTGCTGAAGAACAGCAGCCCGACCGCACCGGCCAACACGTGGCACGCGGAAATCTACGCCGTGCCGGACACCGACATCGACAATGGCGGCGGCGCGCCGGGCCAGCTCATGTCGGGCGACATCACCTTCACCACCGATGGCAAGTTCGACCAGGACGCCTCGACCCTCTTCGGGGTCACCGCCGGCAAGGGTAACGCTCCGAACTTCAAGCTGGCGGCCAGCACCGCCACGGGCACGGCCGCCGCGCCTTCCTGGGCCGCGAGCCTCGGCATCGCCGACTCCGACATCAATCTCGACCTCGGCACCCTGACCTCCTACCCGCAGGTCTCCAGCGTGAAGTCGATCAATCCCGATGGCGCTGCGCCTGGCAACGTGGTCGGCGTGCAGGTCGACGAGAACGGCATCGTCTCGGCCGTGTTCGACAACTCGCAGATCCGCAAGATCGCCCAGATCGGCCTGGCCACCTTCCCGAACCCGGACGGCCTGCAGGCGGTGAGCGGTAACGCCTACCGTCCGACCATCGCCTCGGGCGAGTTCGCGGTGAAGCAGCCGAACGTCGGCGGCGCGGGTCAGATCGCCTCGTCGACCCTAGAAGCGTCGACAGTTGACCTGTCCTCCGAATTCACCGGGCTGATATCCACGCAGAAAGCCTACTCGGCTGCTTCGAAGATCATCACCACTGCCAACGATATGCTCGATGAGTTGATCAACATTAAGAGATAAATCTACTTCTTAATGGGATTTAACTCCTGATATCAACTTGACTGTGTCAGATTAATACACGGGGGAGCGGATGGTTAGCGGTTTCTTTACTAATACGATTCACCGCCTGTTATGGCATGTCAGCTACTTTCCCGCTGAACAGTGATGGTGGGAAAGGCGTAAAGCCATGTTGCAACAACAACAGCAGACCCGGACGAACAGCCGTGGGGAGCCCTATGTGATCGGGCCCACCGGCGCGCCGCTGACGATCGCCGACCTGCCGCCGGTGGACACCGGCCGCTGGGTGATCCGCAGGAAGGCGGAAGTGGTCGCTGCTGTGCGCGGCGGCCTGCTGACCCTGGATGAAGCTTGCGAGCGCTACTCGCTGACCAACGAGGAATTCCTCGCCTGGCAGAAGTCCATCGACCGCCACGGCCTCGCCGGCCTTCGGACGACCCGCCTGCAGCAGTATCGCTGAACCTCAAGCTCCCCCCAGACTAAGGTTCGCGAAATGCGGCCGCGCCTGCCCCCCAGGCGCGGCCGCTCCCGTTTTGGGGCCTCCGCCCGCCACCCACGCCTGGCACGACCATCGCAAGGACTCCTCCGCAACGGACTTCGCGGAGGTCGAACGTGTCGAAACGGGACGGGATCTGGTTCGCTCTATCGGGCGCCATGGCTTGGGCCGGCCTCACCCTGGCCTATCTCGGCTTCGCCGGCGCAGACACCGCGCCCACCATTTGGCAACAGGGCGTCAATATCGGCATGGCGGCCACCTCGCTCGCCCTCTTCCTCCCGATCGCGCGACGCCTGCGCCGCGCGGCGCGCCCGGAGCGCGCGGCCGCCGCCGTGGCCTTCGCGGCCCCCGGCCTGATCGGCTCCGCGGCCCTCGCGCTCAACGCCCACACCCTGCTGCCCGACCTTTCCCCCCTCGCCCTGGCCCGCTACGGCGCCCTGGCGCTGGCCTGCTGCGCCATCGTCCTGATTCAAAGCCTGGGCCGGCCGCTCAAGACGGCCTGAGCCCCCAGCCGTCGAGGTCGCGCAGCTTCCTCACCGTCACGGTGATCCGCTCGCGCTCGCCGGCGCGCCGCTCGACCAGAAGCCGCGCGACCTGGGCGTCGTCGTGGAATGCGTAGCCCTTGATCGCGTCGAGGATCGCCTTGGCCAGGTTGTCGAGGTCCATCCAGGGCGGATCGCCCACATAGTCCATGACGATCTCCACCGCGAACTCGCCCCAGGCCGGCCGCGAGCCGCGCCAGGCCTTGCGGAAGAACTCGTAGATCAGCGGCTTGTAGTAGCGGGTCTGGGTGGTCAGCCCGTCGACCACCACCTCGATCGCGCCACCCTCCTCGCGGGCGCGCACCTTGCCATGCTGGGTCCAGCCGTCGCTCATCGTTTCCGTCTAGCGTCCGCGCGCCTTGCAGTCTCGCGCCTGTTCGCTAAACCGTGCGCGATCTTCACCGGAGCCTTGCCGACATGACCGCGACCCGTACCGAATCCGACACCTTCGGCCCGATCGAGGTCGCCTCCGACGTGTATTGGGGCGCCCAGGCCCAGCGCAGCCTCGGCAACTTCAAGATCGGCTGGGAGAAGCAGCCGCGTCCGGTGATCCGCGCCCTGGGCATCGTCAAGCGCGCCGCCGCCGAAGCCAACATGGAACTCGGCCGCCTCGACCCGAAGATCGGCGAGGCGATCATCGCCGCCGCCCAGGAGGTGATCGACGGCAAGCTCGACCACCACTTCCCGCTCTCGGTCTGGCAGACCGGCTCGGGCACCCAGTCGAACATGAACGCCAACGAGGTGATCTCGAACCGCGCCATCGAGATGCTGGGCGGCGAGATGGGCTCCAAGAAGCCGGTCCACCCCAACGACCACGTCAATATGAGCCAGTCTTCGAACGACACCTATCCGACGGCCATGCACATCGCCGCCGCCGAGGAAGTCGCCAAGACGCTGATGCCGGCCCTGGAGCACCTGCACGCCGCGCTTAAGGAGAAGGAGAAGGCCTTCGCCCACATCATCAAGATCGGGCGGACCCACACTCAGGACGCCACGCCCCTGACGCTCGGCCAGGAGTTTTCGGGCTATCGTCAGCAAGTCGCCAACGGCGTACGTCGGATCAAGGACACGCTCTACGGCCTCTACGAACTGGCCCAAGGCGGCACGGCGGTCGGCACGGGCCTCAACGCCCCGGTGGGCTTCGCCGAACTGGTGGCCAAGAAGATCGCCGACATCACCCACCTGCCTTTCGTGACCGCGCCCAACAAGTTCGAGGCGCTGGCCGCCCACGACGCCATGGTCTTCAGCCACGGTGCGATCAACACGATGGCCGGCAGCCTGTTCAAGATCGCCAACGACATCCGCTTCCTGGGTTCCGGCCCGCGCTCGGGCCTGGGCGAACTCAGCCTGCCGGAAAACGAGCCGGGCTCGTCGATCATGCCAGGGAAGGTCAATCCGACCCAGTGCGAGGCCTTGACCATGGTCTGCGCCCAGGTGTTCGGGAACAACGCCACCATGACTTTCGCCGGCGCCTCGGGCCATTTCGAGCTGAACGTCTTCAATCCGGTGATGGCCTACAACTTCCTGCAGTCCTGTCGCCTGCTGGCCGACAGCGCCGTCTCCTTCACCGACAACTGCGTGGTCGGCATCGAGGCCCGCGAGGATAACATCAAGGCCGCGCTGGAACGCTCCCTGATGCTGGTCACCGCACTGGCGCCGAAGATCGGCTATGACGCCGCCGCCAAGATCGCCAAGACCGCCCACAAGAACGGCACCACCCTGCGCGAGGAAGCCGTCGGCGGCGGCTATGTGACGAACGAGGAGTTCGACGCGGTGGTGCGGCCGGAGAACATGATCCACCCGGGCTGATGGTCCAGCTCGTCCGTCTCGAGACCGATCTGCCGGACGGCTTCGACGCCCTGCGCGCCGAGGCCGACGCCGAGGGCCATCGCAACATGGCCCGCCTGGCGGAGGAACTGGCCACCGGATCGACGCGCTTCGAGGCTTTGTTCGCCGCCATGCTCGGCGGCGAGCTCGTAGGGATCGGCGGCATGACCCTTGAGCCCGAAGCGGCGGCCGGGTCCGCCATCCGAATGCGAAGGCTCTATGTCGCGCGCCGCGCCCGGCTGGGCGGCGTCGCGCGGACCCTGGCCGGCGCGCTGATCCAGGAGGCCTGGGACAGCGTCGACCTGCTCACGGTCCACGCCGGAAATCCCGGCGCCGAGCGCTTCTGGGAAGCCCAGGGCTTCCGGGCCGTCGAAGGTCGGCCCTGGTCGCACGAGCTGCGGCGCGAGCTTGCCGATATTTAAGCTGCGGTCGGCGCCGGGGGCGTCCTAGACAGGGACCAGACCCACGGAACCCCTATGATCCGCATCGCCGTCGCACTCTTCGCCGTGGCCTTCGCCACCTCCGCCGCCGCCCAGGCGCCGGACCCCTACGAGCCGGGCCGCGCCATCGTCGCCGACATCCAGAAGGTGGTGAACCCCAAGGGCGTGCAGGAGACCTTCGAGGTCGTCCTGGGCGGCGCACGCCAGGTGGTGACCGTCCGCGGCGCCGATCGCTCGAACCCGATCATCCTGTTCATCCACGGCGGGCCGGGCGCGGTCGAGATGCCGGTGGCATGGGCCTTCCAGCGGCCGTGGGAAGACTATTTCACCGTCGTCCAGTGGGACCAACGGGCTGCCGGCCGTTCCTATCCGCTGAACGACCCCAAGGCGCTGGCGCCGACCATGTCGCTCGACCGCTACCGTGACGACGCCATCGAGCTCATCGACCTGCTGCGCAAGAGGTACGGCCAGCGGAAGGTCTTCGTCATGGGCCACAGCTGGGGCTCGGTGGTCGGCCTGTCTGTCGCCGCCAAGCGCCCCGACCTCCTCTTCGCCTATGTCGGCGTCGGCCAGGTGATCGACTTCCGCGAAAACGAGAAGCTAGGCTTGGCCTGGACGCTGGAACAGGCGCGCAAGGACGGCAACGCGGCCGCGATCCGAGAATTGGAAGCGTTGCAGCCCTATCCGACCGCGACGGGGCCCCTCGACATCGACAAGATGACCACCGAGCGCAAGTGGTCGATCTACTACGGTGGCCTCGCCGCCCATCGCCACGACGCGGACTTCTATTTCCACGCCCCTCGGCTCTCGCCCGAATACACCGCCGCCGACCGCAAGGCCTGGGACGAGGGCAGCGGCTTCTCGATCCAGGTGCTGTGGCCGCAGCTCTCGGAGATCAGCCTCAAGGCCGTGAACCGCCTGGAAGTCCCCACCTTCCTGTTCCTCGGTCGCGACGACTACACCGCCCCCGCCCCGATCGCCGAGGCCTGGATGGACCGCCTGCAGGCGCCGCGGAAGGAGATCGTGTGGTTCGAGGACTCCGCCCACCTGCCGATGATCGAGGAGCCCGGCCGCACCTTCGCGGCCCTGCTGGAAAAGGTCAGGCCGCTCGCGAAGCCCTAGCGCCTGCGGGCGACGGCGAAGTCGGCCAGGTCTTCCATGGCCGGGCGCCACGAGTTCGAGCCGCCGAACTCGGCCAGGCAAGCCTTGGCGCTGGTGGCGTAGTCGGTGGCCAGGTCGAGAGTCGCCTCCAGCGCGCCGGTCTCGGAGATCAGGGCCTGGGCGCGGACGAAGTCGGCCTCGGTCTGCTCGCGGCGGCCCACCGTCCGGTCCCAGAAGGCCTTTTCGGCCGCGCCGGTGCGGGCGATGGCCAGCAGCAGAGGTAGGGTCGCCTTGCCCTCCCGGAAGTCGTCGCCGGGGTTCTTGCCCAGTTCGGCGCTCTCGCCGGAATAGTCCAGCGCATCGTCGACGAGCTGGAACGCCAACCCCAGCTCCTGGCCGAACCGGCGCAGGGCCTTGCACTGGCCATCCGTCGCCCCGGCCGAGATCGCACCCGCCTCTGCGGCGGCGGCGAACAGCTCGGCGGTCTTGGCCCGGATGATCTCCAGATAGGTCTCCTGCGGCAGGTTCAGGTCGTGGGCGCGGGTAAGCTGCAGCACCTCGCCCTCGGAGATCACCCGGCTTGCGCGCGCCAGCACCTCCAGCGCCGCCATCGAACCGGCTTCCACCATCAGCTCGAACGAGCGCGCGAACAGGAAGTCGCCGACCAGCACGCTGGCCGGGGCGCCCCAGATCAGGTGCGCCGCCACCTTGCCGCGCCGCAGCTCGGAAGAATCGACCACGTCGTCATGCAGCAGGGTCGCGGTGTGAATGAACTCGACCGCCGCCGCCAGCTTCAGGCAGGCGTCGTCGCGGGCGCCGGCCAGGCGGGCCGCGGCGATGGTCAGCAGCGGGCGCAGCCGCTTGGCCGAACCACCGATCAGGTGCTCGGCGAGCGCTGGGATCACCGCCACCGGGCTCTGCATCCGGTCGCGGATCAGGGCGTCGACGCCCGCCATGTCCGGGCGCGCGAGGACCAGCAAGCCGTCGATGGATACCGGTTTGCGGGCGACCGCGGCGCTGGCTGCGTCCACGAAAACTCCTGTCTTCGGAACGGCGTCTGGGGGAGCGCGCCGTTTGCGGGGGACAATGCGGACGCGATAAGGCACGGTCAAGGAATGCACAAGGCGCGGACAAGGCGCCGCTGACGTCGATGCCGCCCCTGAACGCCTCGCCAGACCCCCGGACCCTCACCCAGGACCGCCTCCTCGACGGCCGCCTGACCCTCGTCCAGGTCGCCAAGGGCTATCGCGCGGGCCTCGACGCCGCCCTGCTGGCGGCCGCCTGCGACGCGCCGGCGGGAGCGCGGGTCGTCGAGGCCGGCTGTGGCGTCGGCGGGGCCTTGCTGGCCGCGGCCTTTCGCCAGCCGAACGTGCGCTTCACCGGACTGGAGCGGAACCCGGAGGCCGCCGCCCTGGCCCGCCGCAACGCGGAGGCCAATGGCCTCGCGGGCCGCGTCGAGATCGTGGACGCCGATATCGCCACGCCATTCTCGCGCCTGGGCCTCGCCCCCTTCGACGCGGCCATCTCCAACCCGCCGTTCTTCGACGACCCTGCGACATTGCGCGCGCCCCACCCGGCCAAGCGCGAGGCGTGGATGGCCGAGGGCGGGCTCGCGGCCTGGACCGGCTTCCTGTCCAAGTCCGTGCGGGAGGGCGGCGCCATCACCATGATCCATCAGGCCGAACGCCTGGCCGACCTGCTGGCCCTTTTGGCGGCGAAGTGCGGCTCGTTCCAGGTTCGCCCGATCCATCCCCACGCCGACGCCCCCGCCAAGCGGGTCCTGGTGCGGGCGATCAAGACTGGCAAGGCGCCCTTGCGCCTTCTGCCGCCCCTGGTCCTGCACCCCCGCGAAGGCGCCAAGCACACCGACGAGGCCGAGGCGATCCTGCGCGGTCGGGCAGGCCTCGACTGGCGCTGAGCCCTACTGCTTGAACCACACCACCTGGTGCGACACGGCCAGGAGCTCGCCGTCCTCGCTCCACAGCTCGGCGGACTGGTCGTGGAATCCGTGCTGGAAGGCCTTGGTGTCCGCCACGCCCAGCAGATAGCCCGCGCCCTGGCGCTCGAGGCCGGCCGGGTCGGCGAGGAAATAGGTGGTGAGCGTCGCCGTGGCCACGGGCGGCAGGTCGCCCCGCACCACCAGCAGCCGGATGATGAAGCTGTCGCTCAGCGCCGCCAGCGCCGGATAGTCGAGCGGCCGGCTCGGCGCGTCGCGCACCCACATCTGCGAAAGCCCGCTGCGCACCTCCGGCACGGCGCGCGGCGAGAACTGCGGCTCGCCGGTCGCGTAGCGCATCTCGTACTGGTGCAGCCAGCCCATGCGGCCGGTAAGGTCCATCGCGGCCAGGTCCTGGGGCGGCGGCACGGTCGGCGGAGTCGCCGCCCGATGCGCCCAGGTCTCGCGCTCGGCCCCGGTCACGGCGCTGGCGGTCGTGGCGACCCCTCTGCCGTCCTGGCGCATCTCGACGTTCCAATGCTGCGTCGACTTGCCGTCGCGCATCAGGCTGACGAGAATCTCGAACTCGCCCTCCGCCACCGCGCCGCAGAAGTTCACCGTGAGGGCCACGGGGCGCCCCCGGCGCTGCGGATGGTCCAGCACCGCCTTCAGCATCAGGGCCCCGGTTATGCCCCCGAACGGCCCCGCCATGTTCCAGTAGGCGGCCGAGGTGCGGCCCCGGAACCGGCCCCCTCCCAAATCTTCCAGGCGCAGAGCGGCGTCGAGCGGATGGCTGAGTGTCAAATCGTCGGGCATGGCCCCACTCTGACCCAGGGCGAGGCGTCCGTCCATTATCCGTACGGTTATCTCGCCGCGTCTTGCGCCGGGCGCTGAGGGGCCGATAGTCAGGGCCGCCATGCTCAGAATCCTTCCGCGCGCCGCCGCTTTCGCCTCGCTGTTCGCCCTCCTCGCCGCGCCGGCCCTAGCCGCCCCCGCCCACCCACGCGACAAGGAGATCAAGGACCCCGACACGCGAGCCTGGTGGCATGCGACCGAGGCCCTGGCCGGCGACGACATGGAGGGCAGAGACGTCGCCTCGCCCGCCTACGCTCGCGCCGCGCAGTTGGTCGCCGACCGCTTCAAGGCCGCCGGCTTGAGGCCCGCCGGAGAGAACGGGACCTATTTCCAGGACATTCCCCTGCACGAGGCCGAGGTCGCCAAGGCCGGCACCAGCTTCACCCTCATCCGCGACGACGTGACCGAGGTTCCACTCGGCTTCCTGACCCAGATCACCATCCGCGCGGCCGACGACCTGCCCGGCATGGTCCAGGCGCCGCTGGCCTTCCGTGGCTACTGCGCCGAGGACGCCATGATCGAGGTCCGCGGCAAGGTGGTGGTCTGCTTCAACACCAAGCGCCACGGCCAGACCACCTCGGCCGGCCGGATCAAGGCCGCCCAGGCGGCCGGCGCGCTCGGCATCGTGCAGGTCGACGATCCGGGCTTCACCATCGAGCCGCCTCGCTGGCCGGCCGCCTATGCGCGAACCATCACCTTCGCCGACGCCAAGCCCGCGGGCCGCACCCTGCCGGCCATGACCCTGTCAGCCGACGCCTTCGCCTCTCTCCTCGAGGGTTCGGGCCAGGACCCGGCCAGGATCCTGGCCGACGGCGGTGCGACCCGCCCCCTGCCCAGCTTCGAGATCCCCGGGCGCCTGCGCGCGGTGCTCAGCCTCGCCCAGCGCGACTACACGTCCCGCAACGTGCTCGCCATCCTGCCGGGGACCGATCCACGTCTTGCCGCCGAGCATCTTGTCGTGGCCGCCCACCTCGATGGCTACGGCTATGGCGAGCCGGTCGGCGGCGACGCGCTCTACAACGGCGCCTTGGACGACGCGGCCTATGTCGCCCTGCTCGAACGGCTGGCCGAGCGGCGCAAGGGCAAGGGCTATCGGCGCAGCGTGCTGTTCGCCGCCTTCACCGGCGAGGAGAAGGGCCTCCTGGGCTCCAGCTGGTTCGTCCGCCACCCCACCGTGCCCATCGACAGCCTCGCGGCCGACATCAACCTCGACCAGCTGCGCCCGCTATTCCCTCTGAAGATCCTGACCGCGCTCGCCGTCGACGACAGCACCTTGGGCGACGCCGCGCGTCAGGTCGCCCAGGCCATGGACATCGAAATCCGCCCCGACCGCGAGACCGAGCGCGGCCTGCTGCAGCGCGCCGACCACTGGCCGTTCATGGGGGTCGGCGTCCCGGCCATCGGCTTCATCTTCGGCTACGATCCCGGCACGGACGCCGAGGCCCGCTATCGCGAGTGGTACCAGGTCCGCTACCACCGCCCGCAGGACGACCTGACCCAGCCGATGGACTTCGACGCGGCCACCAAGTTCAACAGCTTCTTCTACAGCCTCGTCGAGACCGTCGCGAACGCCGACCAGCGCCCGAGCTGGAAGCCCGCCAGCCCTTATGCGCCGAAGCCATAGGGGCCGGCCGCCAGCCTCAAGCGATCAGCTTGCGGTACAGGTGCCAAGTCGCGTGCCCCAGCAGGGGCATGACGATGATCAGCCCCACCAGCGCCGGGAGCGAGCCCAGCACCAAGGCGCCGACCACGATCGCGGCCCAGGCCGCCATCACGCCGGGATTGGCGGCGATCGCCTTGAACGAAGTCCCGATGGCGATCCACATATCGACATCGCGGTCGAGCAGCAGGGGGAACGAGACCGCACCGATGGCGAAGGCGACCAGGGCGAACAGGAAGCCCGTCCCGATCCCCGCCACGATCACCGCCCGCCCCGCCTCGGTGAAGAACACGTCGTGCTCGAAAGCGCCCAGGGTCGGCGGCACCACCGGCCCGAGCGTCGCGAGATTGATCTGGTAGGCGGCGAACAGCCAAAGGGCGAAGAGGCCCAGAAGGATCGCCCCCACTCCGAGGATCGAGCCCAGGGCCGGCGAGCCGAACACCCCCAGGGCATCGGCCCAGGTCACATGCGCCCCGGCCTCCCTGCGTCGGCTCATCTCGTACAGGCCCACGGCCGCCACCGGCCCCAGGAGGGCGAACCCGGACACCAGCGGAAAGACCATCGGCAGCAGGGCGTGGCCTGAGGCCATGGCTACCAGGAAGAGGCCGGCGATCGGATAGATCACCCCGATGAACAGGATGTCGTCCCGCGTTGCGGCGATGTCACCCCAGGCCTTGCGC
>CAMFIW010000050.1 GCA_945952355.1 uncultured Phenylobacterium sp.
TCCGTGCGCTTCCGCACCGACGTCTCGGCCACGCTCTTCCTGACCGATCCCGGCGACTATGACGGCGGCGAGCTGATCATCGAGGACAGCTTCGGGGAGCATGCGGTCAAGCTGCCGGCCGGGGACCTGATCCTCTATCCAGCTTCGTCCCTGCACAGGGTGGCGCCGATCGCGCGCGGCTCGCGTTGGGCCTCGTTCTTCTGGGCCCAGTCCATGGTGAGGTCCGATGAACAGCGCACCCTGCTGTTCAATCTCGACACCGCCATCCAGGGTCTGTCGGCGCGCCTGGGCCAAGGCGAGCCCGAGGTGGTCAGCTTGGCGGGGACCTATCACAACCTGCTGCGCATGTGGTCGCAGATCTGAGCACGCCGAATCGGTCTTGACTGCATTGCGCTGCAGCGCGGTGCAACTGCGCGCGCGCCCGCCCGTTCCTAGTCTGTACGCGTCCGCAATCGCTCTAGACCGGGGATCGCCCCATGTCGCCCGCCGTCCAGGCAAACACGCCGATCGAAATGGTGAAGCCTTTCGTGTGGCTCGCTGTCACCGGCTTCATGATCGGCTTCGTCCTGTGCCTGTCCTTGAGCATCGGACACCTGGCCGCGTCGCGTGAGCCCCCCCGCGCCGCCCTGAAGCCCGTGATCGAGCCCGCCGCCAGTCTTGGTGAGCCCAGCTGGCGCGGCGATCGGATCACCTAGACACCCAGCCATCCGCCGTCATCGCCGGGCCTGTCGCGGCCACCCCCACGCGCCCGAGCTTCCGACCGACCTCGAATCTCGGAGGTCATGAGCCGTCCGCGCGATGTCGGCCATGACATCCTGGCTTAGATGCGCGCTACGCCCCGCGCGCGACGAACCAGCCGTTGCGGAAGCCCTTGTCGGCCTTGCCGTAGACGAAGACCGAGCCGTCCTCGGCCGCCACCGAGCCCCCCGCCGCTTCCAGCACCGCATGTCCGGCCGCGATGTCCCATTCCATGGTCGGCCCGTGGCGCGGATACAGGTCGGCGGAGCCCTCGGCGATGCGGCAGAACTTGATCGAGGAGTCCATCGGCTTGGGCTCGTCGAAGCCGTACTTGGCCACCAGATCGGCGATGGTCTCCGGTTTCATGGTGTGGCTGACCAGCGCCACGGCCTGGCCCTTCGGCCAGTCGCGGGCGCGGATCGGTCGGGTGGCGCCGCCCTCGACGCGCTTCATCGCCTGGCCGTTCTGGGTGAACCAGGTCTCGCCGGTGGCCGGCGCGCTGACCGCCCCGGCCACCGGCTGGCCGTCCTCGATCAGCGCGATGTTCACCGTGAAGTTCGGATCGCCGCGCACGAAGGCCTTGGTGCCGTCCACGGGGTCGACCAGGAAGAACTGGCGGCCCACCTCCTCCGGCGTGCCGAACTCGCTGGCGTCCTCCTCGGAGATGACATGCATGCCGGGGAACTTGGCGGCCAGACGCTCGAGGATAAGGGCCTCGCCGCGCCGATCGGCCTCGGTCACCGGGCTCTCGTCCGACTTGGTGTGGACGGTCAGCTCCGACTTCCAGAGCGGCAGGATCAGGCGGCCGGCCTCCTCGCAGATGTCGGCCAGGACCGGGCCGATGTCGTGGGCGGTGTTGATCATCGGCGCGCCTCCCGCGGATCCTCGCCCTCGAAGACCAGGCGCACGACGCGCGCGTCGATCACCTGCTTGCCCGCGTCCTCGAAATTCACCGTCACCTTCGCTCCTGCGACACTTTGAATCTGCCCCACGCCCCAGTCGGGTTGGGTAGGGTGGCGCACCAGCACGCCCGGTTCGAGAAACGGATCGGAACCGCCCATGGGCTGGTTTCCTAACCGCGCGCGCGAGTTTGCCAAAGCGCCAAATCAGGCCAGATTCCGATGTCCATGAGCGAGCCCGCCTTCAACGCCCCCACGTCGGAAGCCCGTCCCGCGCCCCGCACCGCAGAGGTGGCCGCCTATCTGGCGGCGCGCATGTGCCACGACTTCATCAGCCCCGCGAGCGCCATCGTCTCGGGGCTCGACCTGCTCGAGGACCCCTCGGCGCAAGACATGCGCGAGGAGGCCATGGGCCTGATCTCGGGCTCGGCGCGCAAGCTGGCCGACCTCCTGGCCTTCAGCCGGGTGGCGTTCGGCGCCTCGGCCTCGGCCGAAACCTTCGACCCGCGCGAACTCGCCAAGCTGGCGAACGGCCTGTTCGGCCATATGCGGGCCGAGCTCGACTGGCAGATCGAGAGCCCGGCGCTCGCCAAGCCGGCGGCGCGGACCCTGCTGAACCTCGCCCAGTTGGCGGGCGCCGCCCTGCCGACCGGCGGCGTCGCCCAGATCCGCGCGGTGGACCAGGAGGACTCGGTCGCGATCGCCGTCGAGGCCAAGGGCCCCAAGGCGCGGCTGCGGCCCGAAGTGGCGGCCGGCCTGCGCGGCGAGCCGATGACCGAGGGCCTGCACGGCCACTGGGTCCAGGCCTACTACGTCCACCTGTTCGTGCGCGATGCGGGCGGACGGGTGTTCGCCGACGCGGCCGAAGAGAAGGTCACCTTCGTCGCCACTGTCCCGGGACGGCCCTAGCGGGCGACGGCCGCAGAAAATGACCGGCGGCCACACCCCTCCTTAACCATCGAAGCGCGAAAACGGTCGTCCGTGGAGGACGTCCGTTGAAGACCTGCCTTGTCGTCGACGACAGCCGGGTGATCCGCAAGGTGGCCCGCCGCATCCTGGAGGACATCGGCTTCGAGATCGCCGAAGCGTCCGACGGGATGGAGGCGCTCGCCTGGTGCCGCGCGGCCATGCCCGACGCCATCCTGCTGGACTGGAACATGCCGGTGATGAACGGCATCGAGTTCCTGCGCCACCTGCGCCAGGAGACGGGCGGCGACCGGCCGGCCGTGGTGTTCTGCACGGTCGAGAACGACCTCGACCGCATCCGCGAGGCGCTCGACGCCGGCGCGCGGGAATACATCATGAAGCCCTTCGACGGTGACATCATCGCCTCCAAGTTCGCGGAGGTTGGGCTGGCATGACGCCGCAGGATTGCGAACTGGTCGCCCAGATCTGCGCGCAGCGCGCGGGCCTGATGGTCGATCCGGCCAAGACCTACCTGATCGAGAGCCGGCTGGGCCCGGTGGCCCGCCGTGAGGGCTTCGGCTCCATCGACGACCTGATGTCCGCCTTGAAGGAACGGCGCGAGGACCGCCTTGCGTGGGGCGTGGTCGAGGCCATGGCCGCCGCCGAGACCTCGTTCTTCCGCGATCGCACGCCCTTCGAACTGTTCCGTGCCGAGGTGCTTCCGACCCTCGCCCGCCTGCGCGAAGGCGAGCCGATCCGGGTCTGGAGCGCCGCATGCGGTTCGGGCCAGGAAGTCTATTCCCTGGCGATGATCGTCGAGGAGGAGCGCGGCGCCCTGGCGGCCGGGGCGCGGGTCGAGCTGTTCGCCTCCGATCTGTCCGAGCGGGCGCTCGAGAAGGCCCAGAGCGGGCTCTACACCCAGTTCGAGATCCAGCGGGGTCTTCCGATTCGCAGCCTCGTGCGCCATTTCGAGAAGGCCGACGAGATGTGGGCGCTGGCGCCGCGCATCCGCCAGATGGTGCGCTGGCGGCGGATCAACCTTGTGTCCGATCTGTCGGCGGCTGGGCGATTCGACGTGATCTTCTGCCGCAACGTCCTGGGCGGGCTGACGCCCAACGCCCGGCCGCGACTGATCCAGAACCTGGCCCGCGCCATCAGCCCGGACGGCTTCCTGTTCCTGGGGCTGGACGAGGCGCCTCACGGCATCGGCGAGGCGTTCCAGCCTGTGGCCGGGCGCGCCGGCCTCTACGCCCGCAACCCAGCTTTCAGCGTCGCCGCCTGACCTCCAGATGCGCGAAACCCCGCCGCGTCGCCGCGACGGGGTTCGCTAGAGGGGGTGGACCCCCTAGTGCTTGGCGTCTTCCGCCGTGCTGGTCACGGCCTTGCCGGCGGCCGAGACGTCCTTGCCCGCGCCCGAGACGGTGTTGCAGGCGGTGACGGCGAGGCTGGCCGCGACGAGGGCCAGGAGGGCGATCTTGCGCATGACTTCTGTTCTCCGAGGTCGTTTGGAATTCGCGGAGAAGGCAACGGTCAAGCCGCGGCTTGGTTCCCCGCGGCGGGCTGGCTGCGCGTCGTCAGGTCGCCGTTGCTGACGGGGAAGGTCAGGCGCGCGGTGATGCCGCCGGTCGCGTTGCGGCTCAGCTCGGTGCGGCCGCGCAACTGGCGCGCGAAGGCGGTCATCAGGGTGCGCCCGACGCCGCTGGCCACCAGGGCGTCGTCGGAAGCCTGGCCGTCGTCCCCGATCTTCAGGGTGGCCTCGTCGCCCTCGACGGTGAAGTCCAGGGTCAACCGTCCGCCCTTGCCGGCGAAGGCGTGCTTCTGGGCGTTGGTGATGGCCTCGACCGCGAACAGGGCCAGGGGCGCCAGGCGGTCGGGGTCGATGATCAGCGCGTCGACGTGCAGCTCGGTCTCGATCGCGCCGCCGTGCAGGGCGTCCGCGGCGATGAGCTGAGCGGTCAGTTCCTCCAGGAAGCTGCGCAGGTCGACCCGCTTCAGGTCGGGCCCCTGGTAGAGGGCGCGATAGATCAGGGCGAGCGCGGTGATCCGCTGGCGCGTGTCCGACATCGCCGCCCGCGCCGCGGGGTCCGACAGCGCGCGCTGCTGCATGTTCAGCAGGGACGAGATGACCTGCAGGTTGTTCTTCACCCGATGGTGGATCTCGCGCATCAACGCGTCCTTCTGCGCGAGGCTGTCGCGCAGGGAGGCGTCGCGTCCGACGATGGCGTCGGCCATGTCTTCCAGGGTCTCGGCCAGGTCGCGGATCTCTGGCGGCGCCTGCTCGGCCTGGATCGGGCGGACCGAAAGGCGGCCGCGGGCGTAGAGGGCGGCGATGCGTTGCAGGTAGGCGATCCAGCGGATCACCACGCGCTCGGTCGCGACCAGCACCGCCAGCAGGGCCAGCGCGAAGGTCAGCAGCGGGAAGGCGAGGCCCGTCAGCGGATTGAGCTCGGCGAACGAGAACAGGTTCTGCGACTGGGCGGACAGCACCACATAGAGGTCGTCGCCGACCAGGGGCGCGGCTGTGTAGACCCGACGCTGGCCGCGGCGATCGCTGGCGTACCAGACCAGCGAGCCCGCCTTGTCCGTGCGCGCCCGCCAGTCGTGCGGCAGGTCTGGGAAGGCCGCCACGTCAGTGAAGTTGATGTAGCGCCCCTCGGAATCGACCAGCGCAACCTCGGCCTTGGCCGGCAGAGCCACGCCGTCGAGATTGGGCGCCAGGCTGTGCAGCGAGATCACCGCCACCAAGCCGCCGTCGAAGGTTCCGTCGGGCGTGGAGGCCCGCACGGCGGTCAGCAAGGCCGGCTGGTTGGCGTAGACGGCGCCGGGGTCGCGGGTGACCACAAGGTTGTCACCGCGCACCAGGCTCTGGAACCAGGCGCGGCTCTCGCGAGCGGGGTCCAGCGGGACGTCGTGCGCCGCGCACGCGACCCGTCCCGCCCGGTCGAACCGGATCAGGTTGGAATATCCGGGGAGTCGCTCGGTGATTTCGCCCAGCCGCTGGGCGCACTGGAAGCCGACCGAGTGAGGCGCCAGGGTCTCGAGCAGGATGTTCGCCGCCTCCATCCGCGCGCGCGCCGTCGACGCGGCGCGTTCTGCGGCGGCGGTCAGACTCTCGCGTCGAGCCTCGCCTTCGCGACGGAAGGCCAATGTCGACTGCACCGCACCGAGAATCAGCACGGGCAGAAGGGCCGCCGCCAGGGCCGCCGTCAGGCGGACCCGGATGGTGGATAGCGAACCCCACGGGGAGCTGATCATGCCTCTAGCCGTCCGTTACCGGACGGTGGAAAGCCGCTCCGCGTCCGCAAGGATCGCGCGCATGGCGTCGCCGGCGGCCGCACCATCGCGCTCATAGGCTCCGTCGTCCAGAATGGCGTGCAGAGCCCGGCGCGCGCGGCTCACCCGGCTCTTCACCGTACCCACCGCGCAGCCGCAGATGTCGGCGGCCTCCTCGTAGGCGAAGCCGCCGGCGCCGACGAGGATCAGCGCTTCGCGCTGCTCGGCCGGTAGCATGGCCAGGCCCTGGCGCAGTTCGTCGAGGGCCACGGGAGCTTCCGGGTCGTCCACCGCCACCAGGGTTCGCTCGGCGGCCTCCTGGTCGAGCTGGCTTTGGCGCCAGGAGCGACGCTTCTCGGAATAGAATTGGTTGCGCAGGATCATGAAGGTCCAGGCCTTCATGTTGGTGCCCATCTGGAACGATGCGCGGGCGTCCCAGGCCTTGACCATGGCGTCCTGGGCCAGGTCGTCCGCCGAGGCGGGGTCGCCCGCCAGGGTTCGCGCGAAGGCGCGCAGGTGCGGGATGAGGGCCACCAGCTCGGTCTTGAACGCCTTGTCGTCCGCGGGATCGCGGCCGGCGTTTCGGTCGATGTTGTCCGCCATCAGCCGTTCTCCGAAGAACGCTGATCCGCCTTGCGCAAGATATCCAGGAACGCGTCCGGAACCGGCTCGTTGACGACGTCGTCGAACATTTGGCGCAGACGAACGCCGATAGCCTGCTGGCGCAGGCGGGCCTCGTCCAGCGCCGCGGAGTTCCGCCGCCGGTCCGAATTGGGTTGTTGCTCGATCATGCTTTCGGCGTCCCGCTCGCGCGGCGCTGGCCCCCTCGGTTGATCCTCGTCGCCCGTCAACGCCCCGCTCCGTTTCAGGTTCCCGAAAAACCGGCGCTTAGGATGCAGAAAACGTGGTTAAGAGGGAACCGGTTCCCGCAAGGAACGTTTCGGGCCTTATGTTGGGTTGCGACGCCGCCGGCGGCCGCGACCGCTCGGACCAACGGGAGGGGATTTCCTTTGAGCCTTCTTGCACGGCTTGCGCCGCATCTGCCCTATGTCCGCCGCTACGCTCGCGCGCTGACCGGCGATCAGACGACCGGCGATCACTATGTGCGCGTGGCGCTCGAAGCCCTGGCCGCGGGCGAACGCGTCCTAGAGGCCAACCTGACGCCCCGGGTCGCGCTCTACCATGTGTTCCATGCCATCTGGTGCTCGACCGGCGCCCAGCTCGAGACCGTGCCGGAATCCGGCGCGACCGGCCAGGAGGACGCCAGCCGCCGCCTGATGCGCATCGCGCCACGTTCGCGCCAGGCCTTCCTGCTCACCGCCCTTGAAGGCTTCACCCCCTCCGAAGCCGCTCAGATCCTGGGCGCCGATTTCGCCGAGGTGGAGAAGCTGATCGCCGACGCCCAGGCCGAGATCGACGCGGAACTGGCGACCGACGTGCTGATCATCGAGGACGAGCCGGTGATCGCCGCCGACATCGAGGCCCTGGTGACCGAACTCGGTCACACGGTCGTCGACATCGCCGCCACCCGCACCGAGGCGGTGGACGCGGTCGCCCGCAAGACGCCGGGCCTCGTGCTGGCCGACATCCAGCTCGCCGACGGTTCGTCGGGCATCGACGCGGTGAAGGACATCCTCGCCCGCCTCGACGTGCCGGTGATCTTCATCACCGCCTTCCCCGAGCGCTTGCTGACCGGGGAGCGTCCCGAGCCGACCTTCCTGATCACCAAGCCCTTCCAGCCCGAGACGGTGAAGGCGGCGATCGGCCAGGCCCTGTTCTTCCACCCGCGCAGCACCCGCAAGGCGGCCTGACCCGCGGAACGGCGCGGGTTCGCCGGCGTTGATCGCGTGAGGGTGGGCGCGCGGGCGCCCATCGCATGCGGGAGACGCGCCATGCTCAGCTGGGCCATCATCTTTGCTCTGCTCGCCGTACTGGCGGGCTTCCTCGGGTTCGTCGGCCTGGCGGGATTCGCCGCGACCGTGGCCAAGGTTCTCTTTCTGATCTTCCTGGTCCTGCTCGTGGCCAGCTTCGTCGTTCGGGCTGTACGCGGCCAGTCGGTTCTCTAGGCTGGCCTCCACGCGCTCTCGCGGAAAAGGAACGGCCGCCCGATCGGGCGGCCGTTCCATGTCGGCGGCGTCGCCGCAGGCTAGGGCTGGCTTGGCGAGCCGGGCTTCTGCTGCGCGGCGGGTTCGCCCATGTCGAAGCTGCGCGCCGTCGCCGCCTTTCGCGCGTCGTGCGGCTCGGTGGCGGCGAGATCGGGCGCCTTCCAAGTCCAGGCGCCAAACAGGGCCAGGGCCGCGAGCGCGGTCGAGGCGAGAAGAACCCAGAGGACGTGGCGTCCCCAGCGGCCCTGACGCGCGCGGGTGGCGCTCAGGGTCGGATGCCCCCGCATCGGACTGGCCATATGAAACTCCTGACTGAACTAGGTGGGGAAGTAGCCGAACGGTCCCGGCGGAATCGGATGGGCCATGTCCCGATGCGCCGTGAGCTGGCCGATCAGGCCGCCCGCCAGCGCGACGGACAACACGACGCACAGAGCCGCCAGGCGCCGGCGAACAGGCCGATGGCGCGGCGGCCGCGCCAGGTGAACCACCCCGTCGTAGGGGCTCTCGATTCCGTGGATCATTTGCGATCCCCCATGGGACGGGCGGTGCGCCCGCACGGAAGGAAACGCGACATTGACGGATCGCGTTCCGCCCCGGCGCGGCCATAGTCGCCGATTATGTCTTGCCCGAACCGGGGGGCGGCTCCCATCTAAGGGTCATGAACATGTTTCGCGCGTCCGTCCTTTCCTTGGCCCTCTTGCTCGGTGCGACCGCCGCCGTGGCCCAGGGTGCGTCCGGCGCCCTGGAGGGGCGTCCGGTCAAGGGCGCGGGCGGCGTGGTCCTGGGGGTGGTCGAGCGCGTGATCTACGGCGCCGACGGCCATCCGGCGCAGGTGCTCGTGCGCCCCAGGGGCCCGCGTCCCGCCGGCCCGCACAGCCTGGCCTTCAATGGCCTCGTCCAGACGGCCGACGGACTGTCGACTCCGCTGACCAAGGCCGAGTTCGACGCCATGCCGACGGTCAATCTCGACGCCAACTGACCGGCTTTCGAGTCCGCGAAAAAATTTCGCCTTCAGCGGGAACGATGATCCGGCGCGGGGGTTCTTCACATGCGGAGGCGGCGACGCCCCCCCCGACTTGAGGCCGGCGACATGCCGGTCTGCCGTCTCCGCACCCCTTTTCTCGATGATGCAACAAACTCGGCGGGCCATCGGCCCGCCGATCTTCTTTGCGCCTGTCGCCGCCCGGTCGGCCGACGCCCGCTCAGCTCTTGGGCTGGGCGAGCTTCAAGGTGACGTCGGCGCGCCTGCGCAAGGGGCGGACGTCGCCCGCCGCGTTGACCGCGCCGGCCTGTCCGGCGGCGGTGGTCTCGAAGGTGGCGGCCGGCAGGCCGGTGGCCTTCAACGCCATCGTCACCGCCTGGGCGCGTTTCTCCGACAGGGCCAGGTTGGCGTCCGGCGCGCCGGCGGCGTCGGCCAGACCCAGCACCGAGACCTGTGAGACCGTGCAGCCCTTGGCCTGGGCTGCGGCGGCCTTCAGCACCGCGCGGCCCTCCTTGGTGACCTCGGCGGATTGCGGTTCGAAATAGATCTGCACCGTCACGTCGGCGCAGGCGCGCGTCGGCTTGACGATCCGATCCCGCCCGGTTCCGACCGTCGCGCAGCTCGCCAGAGCCGCCGCCGTCACCGCCATCACCGCCGCCGTCCCGATCGCACGCATCGCCAGCCCTCTTCCGTGTCCCTAAGAACAAGGGGCGGCCAGCATAGCCGACCGCCCCTCTCAATCCAGACCCAGCTCGCCGCGTCAGCGGGGGCTGCCGTCTTCCCAGAAATATCGGCCGGTGGCCGGGTCGTAGTAGTAATAGCGGCCTGCGCGCTCGTCGTAGTACTGGCGATGGTTCGGGGCGCTGGCCCCACAGCCGCCATCCTCGCGACAGCCCTTGATGGCGCCGGCCGTACCGCCGATCGCGGCGCCGATCGCGGCGCCGGCCGCGGCGTCGCCGTGACCCACATTGTTGCCGATCACCGCCCCGGCGAGGGCGCCGAGCGCCGCGCCGCCCGCGGCGTTGCGTTCCGTATTGCCGGTGGTGGTGCAGGCGGCGGCCAAGACGCCGGCGGCGGCTACGGCGAGACACGGTTTGAGCAGTTTGGTGCTGAGCATCGTGGGCTCTCCTGTTTATCCCCGTCCTGTCCCCCAACGTCCCCTGATGGGGCGCGGTTCCGTCGGAACCGGAAACAGCCTGCGCCGTTTCGGTGGTTCGCCACAACGCCAAAGAGACCATGCCAGCCATTCGCCGTATCGAACTGGTCGCCAACGTCGCGTCGGGAAGCGTGGGGCCGCAGGCGCCCGACCAGGCTCGAGCCCTGCTGTCCGAACTGGGGATCGAGGCGCGGGTCCAGGCTTCGGACGGCTCCGACATCGCCGCCTGCCTGCGGCGCGCCGTCGACGCCGGGCCCGATCTGGTCGCAGTCCTCGCCGGCGACGGCACCGCCCGGAGCGCGATCGAGCTCTGCGGGCGCGACGGGCCGATGGTCGCGCCCCTGCCGGGCGGGACCATGAACATGCTCCCCTATGCGATCTATGGGCGCGTGCCCTGGGCCCAGGCCCTGCGATCGGCGCTCGAGACCGGCGATGCGCGGAGTATCGGCGGCGGCGAGGTCGAGGGACGCTCCTTCCTGGTCGCGGCCATCCTCGGCGCACCGGCCCTCTGGGCGCCGGCGCGGGAGGCGGCGCGCCCCGGCAATCTCCGTGCGGCCCGGCGGCGTGGCTACCTGGCTTG